>CALLVG010000233.1 GCA_938010715.1 uncultured Saprospiraceae bacterium | reverse complement strand
CGTTTGCCCTCAAAGTGAAAGATATTTTTGGTTTTAAATTCGAGGATTTTGATTGAGGAAATTTTAAAGATGGAGCAACAAATTTTTCCATTAACAAAAAAACGCATTCAAAAAACAAAAGAGGTTATCTCATTCTGTTTTCACTTCACGGCTTTATAGATGGTCGAGATTCCGCCTGCTTGAGGCAAAACTTCCACCTTATTGTAGCCGACTTTTTCAAAAATAGCTTTTAACTTTTTACCGTAAGGAAAATCACGAGCTGATTCTGAGAGGTAAGCATACGCTTTTTTATCTGTCGAAAATAAGCGACCGATCAATGGCAACATGTATTTGGTGTGCACCATGTACCCTTGTCGTAAAATGAAATTTTCAGGAATCGAAGTCTCTAAAACAACCAACATTCCATTTGGACTCAAGACTCTCAGAATCTCAGAAAGTCCTTTTTCTAAATCTTCGAAATTTCGAATTCCGTAAGTAACGGTTACAACGTCAAAACTTTCATTTTCAAATGGCAAATGCTCTGCGTCACCGAGTTTATATTCGATAACTTCTTCGAGGTTTTTCTTTTTGGTTTTGGTTTTTGCCACTTCGAGCATACCTGAGGAAATGTCTAAACCGACGATTTTTTTAGCATCTGTTTGTGCGTATAAAATCGCCATATCCCCTGTGCCTGTGGCAATATCCAAAATGGATGCAGGAAGCTGTTTTTTTACAATTTTAAAGACATTTTTGCGCCAACTGATGTCCATTCCGAAGGTGATCACTCGATTGAGCGCATCATAATTGCCCGAAATATTATCAAACATTTCGGTGACTTGCTCCTTTTTTCCAGCTTCAGTGTCCTTGTATGGTTTGACTTGACTCATTGTATATTTTTTGCGTTTGCAAAGGTATCAATTCAGACAAATGCAAAGCCCAAAAGTTCAAAAAATCAATGTTTTGTGTGCCCCATAAAAACATTCACCTTCGAATTAATTGGATTGCCCGCCGAACGACGGTAAGAAACTACCTGTCCTGTGTGCCAAAGCGCATCTGCAATCGGTCCATTGAACATGTGCCAAAACGGAAATTCTGACTGCTTCCCCTCCCTTTGAAAAATGACTTTTAGGTTCGCGACTTCTGCTTCACTTTTGCCGAGCATTAGTTTACTAGCTTTTTCTAAATTTTTTAAAGTCCCTTTCCTAAAATCTTCAAAATGAAGGTGATCCCAATTGGAAGGACGGATATTCGGTTCGTTTTTAGCTGCATTTAAAATCATTTCGGATAGACCGAAAATATGCTCCAATGTATGCTCGGTATCTCTGCCTTCTGGCGAAGGTTTGTATTGAAGAGCTTTTTGGGTGAGTCCTTCCGTTGCCCAATAATAACGATATCCCAAGCCATCTATCATTCGCGAAATGACATTGCCCGTCGAGTAATCTTCTGGGTAATCAGGAATAGATTGATAGGGTAATTGCGCGCAAGAAGTGGACATAATGATGATTGAAAAAAGGAAAATACTAAATCGCATGATGTGAGTTGAATTGATTTCTAGCAAAGGTAAATTCCTTTTTGGGAATGGCAAGATTGTGTTCAATAAAAGCCTTGCCTTGGTTGCTTCCTTCTCCTTCGGTCAGGGCATGGGTGCTTTTCATTTTTTCGCGAATATATCGTCGAATCCAATTCTGATGATAACCAGGTTTACTCAGATACCACACGTCAAATTGATTAGGAATGGTTCAGAAATAAATTGCGTTTCTATGAGCCGTTATTTTTTTCTTCTGCAAGGCGAAAAACGTAGGCGATGCAACGCATCGACGAGGCTTTTCAACGCAGCAGATGGGAAAAAGAACAACCAAAGGAATGTAAATTTATTTTTGAACCATTCCTTAAAACAACCATTCAACCAAAAATCTTTTCTGTTTCAGTTAACTTTTATAATCTCTTTTAACACGAGCTAAATCTCGCTTCTGATCCTTTTCTTTAATCGAATTTCGTTTATCAAAATGCTTTTTACCTTTTGCGAGGGCAATCATCAATTTTGCAAATCCGCGGTCGTTTATAAACAACTTGAAAGGAACAATGGTATTTCCTTTTTCTTTTACCTTTTTCTGGAGTTTTTTGAGTTCTACTTTTTTCAAAAGCAGACGACGTTCACGACGAGTTTCGTGATTATTTAAGTTACCATGTTTATACTCGGCAATATATAGACTCTTCACATGCAGGTTTCCGTCTTTAAAATAGCAATAAGCATCTTTTAAATTCACTTCACCTGCACGAATGCTTTTTATCTCCGTTCCCACCAATTGAATTCCTGCCTCGATTTCTGCTTCGAAGAAATATTCAAATGATGCCTTTCGGTTAACGATTTCTACTTTTTTCGGATTTGCCATAACGCTATTTAGAAACGCTCAAAAAATACTTAGAATGCAAAAATGCGAAGAATAGTTCTCAAAATTTAACTTATTCAAATATAAGGATGAAATTTAATTTCTACGCTACCCGATGATTTTGGATTTAGGTGCAAAAAGTTTCCAACACTTGGTTTTTCTAACATAATTCTGTCAGGCTACAAAGTAGGATGTTGAATTGCGTACAAATTATTTTAGAATGAAGACTAATTGGTTTAAACTTTCTCATCAAAAAAATATCCACGAATTCCGTTTGAATTTGCGTTCCAATTCATTACTCGTGCAGGACGCTCAAAACAAGATCACCCATTCAAAATAGACATCCCATTATTCACAACGCCTAGGACTTTGCCTTTCAATTTCTTATCAAGAAAAGCACTGTTTTTTGATTTGGAATGAATATCCTTTTTCTCTAAAGTCCAAGTAATGTCTGGGTCATAAAGGGTAAGATTAGCTTCAGCACCTTCTTCAAAAGCAGGAATTGGTAAGCCTAAGATTTGACGCACACCCAAAGCCAATTTTTCAACTACCAAATCCGCATCACCGATTGCTTCGGCAGCCACAGCAAATGTAGTTTGCAAACCAATTGCTCCGAATTCTGCGTTTCCAAATTCCAGATTTTTGGCTTCTACATCATGTGGAACATGGTTGGAAACGATGCAGGCAATCGTTCCATCTTTCAAACCATTTTTCAAACTGGTAATGTCTCCTTTTTCCCGTAAGGGTGGATTGATTTTTAAATTGGTATTGAAACTGAGCAATGCTTCATCCTTCATTGCTAAGTTGATTGCAGGAACACCTGCGGTTACTTTTTGACCTTTGCGTTGTGCTTTTTTTATCAAATCAACTGAGTCACCAGTTGAAATATGAGCGAAATGTAATTTCGATTTTACATACTCATTCAAACTCAAATCACGTTGAACCATGAGCGACTCAGCCATCGAAGGAACACCCCGCATACCCAGCATCGTACTTACTTTTCCTTCGTGCATCTGACCTTTTCGAGCAATCGTTTCATCATTAGGCTGATGTATGACAACTCCTTCAAATGCCTTTGCATATTGCAAGGCTCTCATCAAAACACCCGAATGTTGAATACTTTTTGGACCATCCGAAAAAGCCACTGCACCTGCGGATTTCATGTCGTGCATCTCGGTAATTTCCATGCCCGCGCAGTCCTTTGTGAGCGCACCAATTGGGAAGAAATCTACCAAAGAATCAACCGTTCGATTTTTCACATAATTAATACCTGACTTATCTTGAGTAACTGGATGCGTATTTGGGAAAGGCGCCAATGCGGTATAGCCACCCGCTGCTGCCGCTTTAGCAATCGACTCTAAATCTTCTCGATGTTCAAAACCAGGATCACAAACCTGTGCACCCAAATCCATCCAACCGATTGATACACAGAGGTTTTTACTCTTAATCTCTGTGGCTTTTTCCACTTTTAGATTACGACCGATGGATTCAATCTTTCTGTTTTTTATAAAAATATCAACTCTTTTCCCGTGAAACGGAGAGGAAGGATGGTTAACTTTAGCGTTTCTTAAAATTATTCTCATGAAGTTGGAATGATAAGCTCGGCAAAATTAATTTGAATATTCGGATTAGCAAATAATACAAATTCCTTTTATATATTTGTGCAAACATTTATGCCCAATATTAACTTTAGGGGCACCGCCCTGTTAACTAACATTTTCTTCCAAAACAAGCCAACTATTCAAAGCCACCACCATTCGTATTGTTCTTAAACCGACTTCTGCAAAAACAATTCTATGAATAGCGATTATTCGTTTGGCCAACTGACCTTATTTTCACTTTTGATCTTTGCTGGCAATATTCTTTCTGCTCAAATTCCTTGTGGGATTAATAGCGTTGGGATTTCGCCAAACCAAATTGTCTTGTGCGAAACGCCTTCCTCTGTAGATTTTACTGCGGATTTAGATGTAGCGACAGATTCAATTTTCCTTGAAGGACTTGTTTCAACTGGAGATTTTCAAGCTCCATTTATTAGATCATTTGAGACTGAAAATAATGGATGTATTTATGCCCTCAAAGTAGTTGGCTCTTACTCGTTGTGGTCAAATCCTATGGAAAGAATCGATGCTCGTTATCGTTTTAATATAGCCAGCAATCAAGAAGTCAGTTTAGAATCCAATCCAAGTTTAACCATTCCCACCCCACTATATTTTGAACCAGCTGACTATAATGAAAACCATGAATATTGGTTCTATTATGAAGGAGATGGTCAGTCCATCACATTTGATTTTAAAGACTCAGGACAATATTCTGATAACCAAGGGCAAATGGATTTTGAATGGTATGTACTGCCTTGTTATGATACGACTTGGACTATTTTAGGAGCTGATTTGATGGGCGCAAGTATGCGTTCTTTTTCGTTTCCTAACCCTGGTACTTTTGATGTGTCACTTTCTGTGCTCGATAATTTATCAGGTTGTATGGAAACCGCAGCCAGTCAGATAAAAGTTAGTGAGAAAATAGAAACAACTGTAAATACTGCTGATAGTTGCCCAGAAAATGACTCTGGAATCGCAACTGCAACCATCACTTCTGGTGGCACAAATCCATTTCAATACGTATGGGACAATGGCGGTATGGATGTTCCAGCAATCGGAGATTTGGCACCAGGTGTTCATCAATTAATCGTAAATGATGCTATTGGATGTAGTGATACTACCGACTTTGTAATTGGTTCAAAATCGTCTCCTGTTTTGATGTTAGAATCAACCGATCCTAATTGTGAAGGCGCAGCCGATGGAAGTATTGAACTCTTAAATCCAGAACCAACTTGGACATTCAGTATAGATAGTATGAATTATCAAACTGATGCTTTATTTGAAAATTTGGATATCGGAAATTATACATTTTTTGTGCAAGATGATGGTGGTTGTATTTTTTCAGATACGACTTCTTTGATGTCTGCAACTTTGTTTAGTGTTGAAACGCAAAATCAAATTTCAATCACGCGTGGTTCATCCCAAACTTTGAAAATTGACGTGATTGGTGGCGCTCCAACTTATACTTATGAATGGGCACCAGCAACTGGACTTTCTTGCTCAGATTGCGAAAGTCCTACCGCTCAACCAACACGAACAACTACTTACCTGCTTACCGTAACAGATATGAATGGATGCATTGCCACTGCAAGTGTAAACATCACAGTACCCGAACCTGATCCAAATGAAAAGCAGGTTTTCATACCAAATGCTTTCTCTCCTGACAACAATGGAATCAATGATTTCTTGACTGTATTTTCGCAAAGTGGTGTGGAGCAAATCACCACTTTCGCCGTCTTTGATAGATGGGGTGGTTTAGTTTTTAAAAACGAAAATTTTCAACCTAATCTAGAAAGTGAAGGCTGGAATGGTCAATGGCAAGGCAGCACTTTAAATACTGGCGTCTATACTTGGTTTGCTGAAATTGATTGGGAAGATGGAGTGAAAACGGCGCACGAGGGAGAGGTTACTTTGTTTAGGCAGGAGTGATTTGGTTTATTAAGTTTATTAAGTTTATTAAGTTTATTAAGTTTATTAAGTCGCAACTAACTGACATTCAATTAGTTGCACAAAGCCTCTTCTTTTTTTGGGAACTCGTTTTAACTAAATCAACTTAATCAACCAATATTCTCGTATTGACTAATTCAACTCAATAAACCAATAAACTTAATAAACTACTCTTCTGGTTTCAAATCAAATAACGTCAACGCCTCCTTAATCAAAGGATTCACCTCAACCATTTGAATGAATTTTTCCTTTCCAGTTTTGACAACGGGTTTTTCGGGAGCAGGTGGAGCGAGTGCTTCATCGATATCTATCTCCCAGATGAGGTCTTTATTTTTTAGTTCTTTTCTTAAAAACTCTACGATTTCGAGTTCTTGAAGTAAGGTGTTTTTTGCTAATTTGGTACCAACACCTAATTTTATTTTTTCACCATCCAATCGAACCTGTGTGAACTTCATCACAGATTTCACATGATTGTCTTTGGAATCCATGTACTTCTCCCAAGCCGCTTGAAGTGCCTCTAAAGTAACTTCTTGCTGCTCCAACACTTCGTTCTTTTCCTCTTCCTCAACAGAAGCCATCATCGAACTCAGATCCGAAAGCATAGGCACTACTGGATTTGAAGAAGTATCGATTTTCTTTTTGATTGGTGGAGCAGCTGGTTTAGGCTTTTGCTCTGGAACGGGTTGTTCTACCGTTTCTGGTATTGGCTCAGTGGTTGACTGTTCTGTCGCTTCTGGTTTTTGAATTTCTTCAGATGGCTCTTCTACTTTTTTTGTTTGTACGGATTCAGTTTCCACAGATTCAGTCGTGCCCACGAATGAATTCGTGGGTTGCTGGATTGGCACTTCTGCAACATTTGGCGTTGCGATTTTTTCTATGACTACATTGCTCGTCCGTTTGTTTGAAGTATTGGCTGGCGCAGCAGGCATCGGGGCCGCAGGTGCTTCACTCAATGCTCTGTTGATATAAGTCAATTTTATCAAAGACATCTCCACATGTAGGCGTTTGTTTTTCGCCATTTTGTAATTGATGTCGCAGTTGTTGAGCACATTGAGGCCACTCAGTAAAAATGAAGCAGGAACCAGTTTGGCCTGTTTCAGATATTTAGCTTTTAAAGCATCACCTTGTTCCAACAATTGAATCGTTGCTTCGTCCTGCGCAACTAATAAATTTCTAAAATGCTCTGCCAAACCATTGATAAACAAATCTGGCTCAAAACCATTTTGCGTAATTTCATTGAAAATGAGCATCACTTTCGCCAAATCCTCAGTGACCATCGCTTCCACAAAACGGAAGTAATAATCATAATCCAAAACATTCAGATTCTTGATAACATCATCGTAAGTGATGGTTTTATCAACCGAACCTGCGATTCTATCATAAATAGAAAGTGAATCTCTTAATGCCCCATCTGCTTTTTGCGCGATGATGGCAAGGGCTTCTTTCTCCGCTGTAATTCCTTCTTGTTTACAAATGGATTCCAGATGCGTCACCATGCGCCCAACTGGTATTCTTTTAAAATCATAAATCTGACATCTCGAAAGTATGGTCGGAATGATTTTATGTTTCTCAGTCGTTGCTAAAATGAAAACCGCATACTCAGGTGGTTCTTCCAATGTTTTCAAAAACGCATTGAAGGCTGCTTGCGAAAGCATGTGTACCTCATCAATGATGAAAACTTTGTGTGTTCCTTTTTGTGGTTGGAAACGAACTTGTTCGTTTAGATTTCGAATATGCTCGACGGTATTGTTCGACGCGGCATCTAATTCGATAATATTGAAAGAAGAACTGCTGTTGTTGAAGCTGTTGCAACTATCGCATTTGTTGCATGGTTCAAAATCATCGCCTCTATCCAAACAATTTAAAACCTTAGCGAGAATACGCGCGCAAGTGGTCTTCCCTACTCCACGCGGCCCAGTAAAAAGAAAGGCATGAGAAAGTTTGTCATTTTTCAGTGCGTTCTTCAGCGTCATAGCGACGTGTTCTTGACCGACGACATCCTCAAATCTTTGAGGACGGTACTTTCTTGCTGATGCTAAAAATGACATTTACTGGAAATTAATTTTTCAAAGGTAATGAATACAGTTGGTCTTACGGTAACGTTGTGGTCGGAGTTACTAACAATTTTTCAACTTGGATAGGGAGTTTTTTTCTTGATCGTCGTTGGCACACCCCTGACTTGGCTCCTGCGTCGGCTCGTCGTCCCCTCTCGAGAGAGGATCGCTTTCCTTCCGTTTAGGAAAGAAAAGCAGGGGTGTGTAAATACGAATCTCTAAAATCATCCAAAAAAGTACTTTTTAAACTCATATCACCATTACCTAAAACTTAAATTTTCAAAAAAAATTTCAATAAAAAACGCCCATTTTCCATACCCATTTTTTCAATTTATCTTTTTTTAAATGTCACTTTAGAAAAAATTATTTGATTGAGGAAGACTACCCTTTTAATTTAATTGAGTAGAGACTAAATTTTTGCAGTTTTGAATCGAATTTCGAATCATGAATGCAAAATAATCAATGAACTAATTAAACTTGAAACTAAACATTGGCAAGTATTCAATTTCAAAAAAAAAATTATTTAAAATTTATTCAAAAAAAAATTGTCGCTAAAACATTTAAAATCATTCTTTTAAAAAATTAAAAAAAACAAATACAATTTTAATTTAATTTATAAATACACAATTGGCGCAAAGTTTGAACTTATTAAGTTGATTTTAAGTACTAATTTTTTTTGAGTACGGTCTCACTCCACTTTTTTCTCACTCCAAATCCTCCACTGACATCTTCGGCAAAATAGAATATTTCTGCTTCACAAAGCAGAACAATCTATTTAACTCTGTCACAACTTCAAATTAAATTGCACAGTTCTGGGTCAAGGTCATAGTAACTTGCACTCATATTACAATTCCGAAGGTCTCACTCACTTTCACTGCACAATCCACACAACTGCACATTTCTAAAACCACTCCTCGCCCACTCTCCAACCACGGACTTTTATTGGTCTCACTCCTCTTTTTAGAGAAACATTTTTTTTGAACACCATTTTAACTTGAACAAAATGCTTAGATCGTTACTCATTATCTTATCCATTTTATTAAATTTTTCAATTTTTGCTCAATCACCTGTATATCAGGAGGTTATGAATGCAAAAAACAGCGCCACTCCTTTCAAATCAACCAAACTATTAAAAGCAAAAGAGAATTTATCGCAAATGGCGAGATTCCAATCCGCTGTAAGTGATGGCTACTTATTAGAGGTAGATAACAGTTCACTTTCTCAATTAAACACTGAGAAACCAGAAGCTATCAAATTCGAAATTGATAGAGGAATCGACCAAAAACCACTTGTATTAGAATTGGTAAAACAAACTTTGTTTACCGAAGATTTTGTACTAAAAACAGATAAGTCAACCAACTATCCTATAAATAAGAAGGGAACACATTACCGTGGTATTGTCCAAGGTGATGCAACATCAGTGGTCGCATTGAGTGTATTTGATGATGAAGTTTTAAGCGTTATCAATACCAAGAGTGACGGAAACATTGTACTCGGAAAAACATCAGAAAAAACCAATGAGTACATTCTCTATAAGGAAAAAGATGTGAACGATGCTCCGAAATTTGATTGCGGCACAGCTGATGTTCCATTAACCAATGACCAAATCGAAACCATGAAAAACTACCAGCAATTGGCTGGAAAGGTAAACAATTGTGTCAATGTTTATTTTGAATTGGACTATACCCTTTTCCAAGAAAAAGGAAGTGTAGAAGCATCTTATAATTTCATGGCAGGTATCTTCAACGTGGTAGCAACGCTTTACCAAAATGAAGAAATTCCTACTAAGATTTCTGAAATGTATGTTTGGACAACTGAAGATCCATACAATGTTGCTT
Organism: uncultured Saprospiraceae bacterium; assembly: GCA_938010715.1. Lineage (GTDB taxonomy): Bacteria > Bacteroidota > Bacteroidia > Chitinophagales > Saprospiraceae > JAGQWW01. The sequence continues at coordinate 6,045 of CALLVG010000233.1, read as the reverse complement.
CATCTGGAGAAGCGCTTAACCTTTTTAGACAAACAAGAAGTACCTTCAATGGAGACTTAGGGCATTTAGTTTCGAGAGGTGCGCCAAAAACTGGAGGTATCGCTTGGGTAAATGGTCTTTGTTCAAGTTACAATTACGCCTATAGCTACATTTACAATTATTACCATGACCTTCCTTCTTACAGTTGGACGGTTAATGTAATTGCTCATGAAATGGGTCATAATTTAGGTTCACCACACACCCATGCTTGTACTTGGAATGGAAACAATACAGCCATCGACGGCTGCGGACCTGCTATCGGGGCAAACGAAGGATGTGATGGCCCATTACCTTCTGAAACAGGTGGAACGATAATGAGTTACTGTCACTTATTAAGTGGCGTTGGTATTAATTTCCAAAATGGATTTGGTCAACAACCTGGTGATTTGATTAGAAGTATCGTTGGAAATGCCTCTTGTTTGAGTTCATGCGGAACGGAGGAACCACAAGTGCCTTGCCCAACAATTACACTTTCTAAAACTGATGTAAATTGTTTTGGTGGAAATGATGGAACAGCAACTGTTGCCATTGACGGAGGAACAGAACCATTTACAATTACTTGGTCAAATGGAGGTAACTCACTGAATAACAACAACTTACAAGCAGGAAATCACTCTGTAACAGTTACGGATGGTGATGGATGTATGACTTCAGACGAGGTTGTTATAACGCAACCTTCTGCATCAATTTATATTGATATTGCTGCGACTAACGCAACTTCCGAAAATGCAGCAGATGGTCAATTGGTTGTTAGCGCAATGGGAGGAACACCGCCTTACACTTACACTTGGGCAAACCATAATACGACTTCAAATACTTTGGTAACAAATGCAGGTACGCACACGGTTACCGTTACTGATACTAAAGGATGCTCCGAATCATTGACCTATGAATTAGGTTTTGATGCAGTTCCTTGTCCGACGCTTTTCTTTTCTAAAATGAATGTTAGCTGCTTTGGTGGCAACAATGGTTTTGCTTCGGTAAATATCACAGGTGGCACAGCTCCTTATCAAATTATGTGGGAAAATGGCTCTTCAAATCCTAGTGTAGGAAGTTTGACCGCTGGCGACCACTCCGTGACCATTACTGACGCAAATGAATGTTCAGTTACAGAAACACTGATTATCACTCAACCTGATGCAGCTCTTCAAATAAACACAAACACATCAAATGCTTCTGCTGAAACTGCAACAGATGGAACCATCGATGTGGCAGTAACAGGCGGAACAACGCCTTACTCATTTGCATGGTCAGATAATTTGACTACTGGAAATGTTTTAACAGGAAGTGCTGGAATATACGAAGTAACCGTTACAGATGGAAATGGATGTTCAGTTACAGAAACGTACGAAATTGGTTTTGATGTAGTTGAACCAACAACTTGCCAACCAATTGATTTAGTATTACCACACAATGAAAGTTTTGAAAATGATTTAGGAATCTTTGTTCAAAGTAGTACTGATGATATGAATTGGGAATTACGAGAAGGGACAACACCTTCAAGAGGAACAGGACCTGCTTCTGCTTTTAATGAGAATAACTACCTCTACCTTGAGGCTTCACGAAATAAATTCAAAACTGCTATCCTAAATACTGGTTGCCTTGATTTGACTGGTTTAGATAAACCTATTTTCTCTTTTGCTTATCACATGTATGGTTTCTATATGGGGTCTCTTTCGGTAAAAATCAGCCGAGATGGAGGTCTATTTGAAACGGTATTTGAAAAGGCTGGAGACCAAGGAAACAATTGGATTGAAAAAGAAATTGACCTTTCTAACTACATCGGAAGCAACATCGATATTCAAATTGAAGGAACAATTGGTAGCAGATATAAATCTGACATGGCAATTGATGCTCTTTATATTGGAAACAAAGCCGAAGGTTGTTCTATTCCTGAAGTTGATTTAGTGAGAAACCATGCAAGTTGCAACGGAATGAGTGACGCGTCCGCAGAAATCAATGTTTTAAACTATGATACTGGCTACTCTATCGCATGGTCAACTGGCGAAACTGGAACTGCTGTTTCTAATTTAACTGCTGGCATATACTACGTTACCGTTACGGCTTCTCAAAATTGCTTCTCAGAGGTAACCGTTAGACTTCGTGAACCAAGTTCAATTGATTTGGATGCTATGGTGATGAATCCTACGGAAGATATGGCGAATGGATTTATTAGATTGAATATTATGGGTGGAACTGCTCCATACCAAATCCAATGGTCAAACAACTCAGTTGTTTTAAATAATGAAAATTTGGAACCTGGGGTTTACTCAGTTACTGTAACCGATGCAAACGGTTGTTCTACAACTCAAGAATATACATTAGACGCAGAAACACAGGATACTTGCAACGATTCCTATGGTTTACCATTCTTACAAAACTGGGAAACTGGAACCGATAACTTCTACCAAAACATGGAAGATCAAATGGATTGGTCAATCGGAACAGGAAGCACCCCTTCACCAAGAACAGGTCCTTTGGGCGCAGAAGAAGGTGCATTGTATGCCTTTTTAGAAGCATCTAAAAATAAAAATAATACTGGAATTTTAACTTCACCTTGTATTGATTTAGGTGGAGCAATTAATCCAAATTTGACTTTCTCCTACAGCATGTACGGCGCTCATACTGGGACACTTGCCGTAGAGGTTAGTTCTGATAATGGAATGACATTCGAAAACGTTTGGTCTCAAACAGGCGACCAAGGTTCTAATTGGAATAAGGCTTTTATCAACCTATCAGGTTATGCAAACAGAACTATCAAGGTACGTTTTGTAGGAACAGTTGGAGATGGATACCGAAGCGACATGGCAATCGATAACATCATGGTTGATGACATGGGAAGTACACTTCCAGTTGCCAAAAGAGCAGATGGTTTGGTTGCGTTGAGAGATTTGAGCATCTATCCAAATACAGTTTTTGATTGGACGACCATCGAATTTCACACTACCGAGTCTATCGAAATCACTCTTACGATTGTTGACCTTAACGGAAAACCAGTAAGAGTTGAAAAACTTCAAAGTACGTTCGGTAAGAATCAATTTGAATTAGATATGGGCCAATTGGAAGGCGGAAGTTATGTCGTAACCGTCAATAACGGCAGCAGAGTCATCGCCAAGAAAATGATTAAAGTAAATTGGTAAAAGAGTTTAGGAAGAAGAGAAAGACGGACTTTCTCTTCTTCCTTTTTCTCCTTTTAAGTAGCCTAACTCAAATAAAAATAACTTTCCCTCAATAAACTGGGTCTCAAAATCTCGCTGAATGGTTTGTCATTTTTCATTGAGATTATATATTGTTCAGTACGGGAGCTGCCTTTTTGGTGGCTCCTTTTTTGATCCAGGTTGCCTATTCCATTGTTGCCTATTCCATTGTTGCCAGGTTGCCGGGTTGCCATTGTTGCTAATATTACGCACGCATCTGTTTGGCAACAATGGTAACAATGGCAACTCGGCAACAATGGCAACTCGGCAACTCAACTTCTCCAATTATTCCTTACATACTCAATGAAATTATGAAGCTTAATCCCTAACGAATCATAACTCTTTTGTAAAATTTCGGCTTCTTCTGACAATTCTGGATAAACCAATTTTATTTTTAAAAGGTGATTTTTAGTCTCATCATTGCTCGAATGGGAGTAGATTAGGAATTTGATAAAATCATTTTTGTAAGATCTTCGACCATAACCTTCAACTATATTTGAATTGACCGAATCAGCAGATCTTCTTAATTGGCTTCCTAATTCATAAGTTTCATACTTCGGCATTTTAAACGAAAATCGATGTGTTTTCACAAACAGGTCCAACGAAATCCGATAAACCTCCAGTTCTTTGTAGCCTTTACTCATAGTTTTAATTTTTAAAAAAAATACACCCCAAACTTAATAACAAACATCCAAAATCACAAAATCCAAATTAAATCATGTTGCAACAATGGCAACCCAGCAACAATGGCAACCCAGCAACAATGGCAACCCAGCAACAATGGCAACCCAGCAACCATGGCAACCCGGCAACCATGGCAACCCGGCAACAACGGCAACTCGGCAACAACGGCAACTCGGCAACCCGGCAACCCGGCAACAAAGCCAACTATGGCAAAACTTGCCTACCACCCAAATAATCCTCACATTTGCGGCATCAAAATCAGGCATCATGAATATCGCAATTGCGCAATTAAATTATCACATCGGAAACTTTGAAGGAAACTTAGAAAAGATGCTCGAAGCAGTCAAAACTGCCAAAGAGCAAGGAGCAGACATTGTCTGTTTCGCAGAGTTGGCGACGACGGGTTATCCGCCACGTGATTTTTTGGAGTTTAGTGATTTTATAAAACAGGCAGAGAAGACCGTTAAGAAATTGGCAAAAGCTGCCAAAGGAATCGCCATAGTTGTTGGTTCGCCATCGGTTAATCCAGTGCCAGAGGGGAAAGACTTATACAACTCAGCTTACTTTTTGGCAGATGGAAAAATTAAACAAGTGCAACACAAAGCACTGCTTCCCACTTACGATATTTTTGATGAGTATCGATACTTTGAACCAGCGACTGAATTTAAAGTCGTGGAGTACAAAGGCAAAAAAATTGCCCTTTCCATCTGTGAAGACATCTGGAATGTTGATAATAAAAATCCACTTTATACGATTTGTCCATTGGATGAAATGATGGGTCAAAAACCAGATTTCATTATCAATTGTTCAGCATCGCCTTTTACATATCAGCAGGCAGAAACACGTATTGAGATTTGCAGAAAGAATGTGAAGCGATACAAAATTCCGATGTTTTATATCAATCATACGGGTGCACAAACAGAGATTATTTTTGATGGAGGAAGCCTCGTCATGGCACCAAATGGAAAAGTAGCGGAAGAACTCCCCTACTTTCAAGAAACAGTCAAAACATTTGATTTAGAGGAAGTTATAAAATGTAAAAAAGATAAAGTACAACCGAAAGATAAAATCACGCTCATCCACGATGCGATTGTTGAAGGGTTGAAAAACTACTTCCAAAAGTTAGGTTTCAAAAGAGCGATTTTGGGACTTTCGGGCGGAATTGATTCGGCCGTGACACTTGTCTTGGCAGCGCGTGCATTGGGAGCAGACAACGTGCGAGCGGTATTGATGCCTTCCAAATTTTCGAGTGACCACTCGGTCAATGATGCTCGACAATTAGCCGTCAATTTGGGATGCCAATACGATATTAAATCTATCGAACCCGTTAATGATGCTTTTTTAAAAACATTGGAAAACGACTTTCGTGGAATGAAATTCAATGTCGCAGAGGAGAACATTCAAGCACGAACTCGCGGAACGATTTTGATGGCTTATTCCAATAAATTTGGAAACATCCTACTCAACACCACCAACAAAAGTGAAATGGCCGTCGGCTACGGAACGTTGTACGGCGACCTATGTGGTGGACTTTCTGTGATTGCCGATGTTTACAAAACTGACGTTTTCAAACTCGCTCGATACATCAATAAAGATGGCGAAATCATCCCAGAAAACACCATCACCAAACCACCAAGTGCCGAACTTCGACCTGACCAAAAGGACTCCGACAGTTTACCAGAATATGATGTTTTGGATGAAGTGCTTTTCAATTATATTGAAAAAAGAATGGGGCCAAAAGAATTGATTAAAATGGGATTTGAACCTGCTTTGGTCAAAAGAATTTTACGACTTGTAAATATCAACGAATTTAAAAGATACCAAACTGCGCCTGTTTTGAGAGTGAGCCCAAAGGCATTTGGAATGGGTCGGAGGATGCCGATTGTTGGAAAATATTTGAGTGGAAAGTAGATTTAAATTTCTAATCAAAAGACTGTTTAGGAACGCTCAAAAAATAAGTTCCCGATTTCAAAAAATTAGTGAAGGAAAAGTAATTGATAATGAGGTTTTTCGAGCTAATTTTTTGAATTGAAGAGGGAAGTTATTTTTTGAGTAATACTTAGTGTTAGACTTTATTCTAAAAAATATTTTGAATAAAAAATGAATCGAGAAAAAGAATACGAAA
>CALLVG010000232.1 GCA_938010715.1 uncultured Saprospiraceae bacterium | reverse complement strand
ATCGAACTTATGGTGGTCCTAATTATTATGGAGGGTATAGCGACCATTTTCCTGTGAGAATTCACCTACTTTTTCAATAAGGTAACTCGGAGCGGTGCTCCGCAATTCACGTAATGCGTAGCGGTGCTCCGCAATGATTTGGAACAAATCAAAATTGTCGCTAAATGCGTGGAACCCAAGCGGCATTCTCGGAGCATCGCTCCACGTTACTTAGTGAAGCGACATTCGTTACCGACCAACATAATTTTGAGGAGTCACCAACTTCAACTCATTTTTAATCGCATCGGAAACATCTAAGCCATCAATAAAATCTGAAATCACTGATGCATTGATGGTAGAATTTCCTCTCGTCAGAGCTTTCAATGCTTCGTATGGTTTTGGGAATCCTTCTCTTCTCAGAATATTTTGAATGCCTTCTGCAACAACCATCCAATTGGCTTCCAAATCAGCATGGATTTTTGTCTCATTGAGCAATAATTTGCTCATTCCTTTTTTAATAGAAGTGAAAGCGATTAAGGTATGCGCCATCGGGACACCAACATTTCTCAAAACAGTACTATCCGTCAAATCACGTTGCAATCTGGAAATCGGTAATTTCTCCGAAAGGTGTCCAAAAATGGCATTAGCAAGCCCTAAATTGCCTTCTGCATTTTCAAAATCAATCGGATTTACTTTATGAGGCATTGCTGAAGAACCCACCTCATTTTTGATGACTTTTTGTTTGAAATAATCCATTGAGATATAAGTCCAAATGTCTCGGCAAAAGTCAATTAAAATCGTATTAATACGGCTCAATCCATGAAAAAGCGCAGCTAAATTATCGTAATGCTCAATCTGAGTAGTCGGATGAGAACGGCTCAAGCCTAAATAATTTTCAACAAATTGATTTCCGAAAGTATGCCATTCAATTTCTGGGTAAGTCAAAAAATGTGCATTGAAATTACCAGTTGCGCCTCCAAATTTTGCTGAAAAAGGCACTGCCTTGACCTGTTCAATTTGAACTTTCAATCGCTGAATGAAAACCCCAAACTCCTTTCCTAATCGGGTAGGAGAGGCCGGTTGCCCGTGCGTCCGAGCTAACATTGGGATATCTGCCCATTCACTCGCCAACCCTTCCAAATCAGAAATAATTTCTTCAAAAAATGGCAAATACACCTTTTGGAAGGAGTCTTTAATCATCAAAGGAGTTGCGGTATTATTAATGTCTTGTGAGGTCAATCCAAAATGAATAAACTCTTTCCATTCCCTCAAACCGATTTTATCAAATTGTTCTTTAATAAAATACTCTACCGCTTTTACATCATGATTGGTCGTTCGCTCAATTGTTTTGATGGATTGCGCATCCTCTTGAGAGAAATTTTGAACAATTGCATCCAACTTTGGCAAAACCGCTTTGTCCACATTTTTCAACTGAGGAATACCTAAATCAACCAATGCTTTGAAATATTCAAGCTCAACGATAACTCTATATTTTATCAAAGCATACTCTGAAAAGTAGGCAGAAAGGGATTCCGTTTTAGAATGATAACGTCCATCAATTGGTGCAATCGCAGTAAGTGGTGTCAAATTCATGATATTTCTCTTAGAAGTTGTAGAAAAAAAACGCAAAGGTAGTATTCATTTATTGTTTTTAAAGCCAGAATCAAAGTATCTTTACCTTCTTTGAAACGTCTCAATTTTGGCGTTACTTTCTAAGAAAAAAATCTATCTGTATGAGAATCATAATTTTGATTGTTTTAATATTTTCATCTTTCACTTTTCTTTTGGCTCAGGATAATTTCGATAATTCCATTGAAGCATTTAGAGTCAAATATTTAAAGGACTTTTTGGCAAACGAACGTGCTCCTTTAAAAGATGAGGAGGCACTTTCTTATGTCAAATTTTTTGATGCTAATAAGAAATATTGCGTTGAAGCGACTTTTGAAAAGACACCAAGAGCCAAACCATTTGATATGCCAACATTTAGTGGAATTAAAAAACCTTACGTGCAATATGGGTGGTTTAAATTTTCGATTGATGGTAAAGATTACAAATTAGCAGTTTATCAAAATCTGAAATTAAGAGTTGCTCCACAATACCGCGACTATTTGTTTTTACCATTCAAAGATGAAACTAATGCGAATGGAAGTTATGGTGGTGGTCGATATATTGATATAAATAAAAAAGATATTAAGGAGGGTAAAATGCTCCTTGATTTCAATAAAGCATACAATCCTTGGTGCGCATACAGTGATGGCTATAGTTGTCCAATTCCACCAAGAGAAAACCATTTAAAATTAGCAATACCTGCTGGAGAAAAAGAATATGGCAAAAGCAAGTATTAAAAAGATTTTCAAAGATCAAATCGGTGAGTCGTCAGTAATCAATTTTCCACCAAAAAGAATTATTTCAATTGTTCCTTCCCAAACTGAATTACTCTTCGATTTAGGTTTGGAAAAGGAGGTGATTGGAATAACAAAATTTTGTATTCACCCCAATGAGTGGTTTCGTTCTAAAACAAGAATTGGAGGTACAAAAAATTTGAAAGTCAATCAGATTTTAGAATTGAAACCAGATTTGATTTTTGCAAACAAAGAGGAAAACGATAAACTTCAAGTTGAAAAACTTAAACAATCAATTCCGGTTTGGACGAGTGATATAAAAACCATTGAAGATGCTTTAGAAATGATTACATCAATTGGAGAAGTGGTTAATAAAATTGATTTGGCATCAAAAATTAAAAACGAGATTCAAGTTGGTTTCTATAATTTTCAAATAGAATCCAGAACTAAATGTGCTTATGTCATTTGGAAAGATCCACTAATGGTGGTTGGCGGAGATACCTTTATTAATTCAATGCTCAAAAAAGCTGGTTTTGATAATGTTTTTAATAATCAAAATAGATACCCAACCACCTCTATTGAAGAGATTCTCTCTTTGGAAATAGAGGTTCTTCTTTTGTCGTCAGAACCATTTCCTTTCAAAGAGAAACACATTGAGGAATTTAGAGAAAACTTACCAAACACCTCAATTAAAGTAGTTGATGGAGAAATTTTCTCATGGTATGGCAGTCGCATGAAAAAAGCGATTCCATATTTTTCAGAATTGTCAAAAGCATACTAATATTTCCTAAATCAAATTTGGGATGCAACATTTTGGTGAAATTTACATTTAGTAGAAGATGAAACTTAAACACTCTAATTATCTAAAGTAGCGGAAAAAATGTTTGTCACAAAATGTGTCGATTATTTATGCCGCGCTACTTAATATCCCTATAAAAAAAAATTAATCCATGAAAAAAGCGCTATTCTTACTATTTTTTGCTGGTTCCACTTTTCTTTATGCTCAAAGCTCTGAACTTGATTACGTGAAAGGAGAAATCGCAATTCGATTCAATACAAAAACAGATTATGTTAAATTTGCCGAAAAATTTAACATTCAAAATTCATCGTTTCAAATTGAATTGAAGAAGGAGGTTATTTCTAATTGGAATTTGGCTTCATTCAACTTGATTCCTTTTTCAACCAATGTTTTGAATGCAGCCGATGTTTTAAATAGGCAAAAAGGGGTAGCGCATGCTTTTGCAGATAGATTTGTAACGCCAAGAATTGAACCCAACGATCCAAGTTTTTCATCACATTGGGGATTAAATAAGGTAAATGTAGAAGAAGTATGGGATGTAACCACAGGCGGGACTACAATTCAAGGGGATGAAATTGTTGTTGCGATAATTGACAGTGGGTTTGATACCGATCACCCTGATATTGTCAATAATTTATGGGTCAATAAAGGTGAAATTGCAGGGGATGGAATAGATAATGATAATAACGGATTAGTGGATGACATCCATGGTTACAACTATAAAGGAAGTTCTTCAGAATTTACAGAAGCAGGGCATGGTACAGCAGTGTGCGGTATTGTTGGAGCGGAAGGAGATAACGGTCAATTTCATGCAGGCATAAATTGGAATGTAAAAATTATGATTTTTGAAGTATTCACCTACACTTCAGTTTATTCAGCCTATTACTACGCCTATGACCAGCGTAAAAAATATCGAGAAACAAATGGTGCAGAAGGTGCTTTTGTTGTAGTAACGAATTCCTCATTTGGTGATAACGGGCGTTGTGAAGACGCTATAGAATTCAATATGGCCTATGATTCTTTAGGAACAGAAGGGATATTGTCGGCCGCAGCTACCGTTAATTCATCTGCCAATATTGATTTGATAGGTGACATCCCTACTTCTTGCGAAAGTGATTTTTTAATCACAGTTGCCAATACCGATCGGCAAGACAGATTAAAAGATTCTGGTTTTGGAAGAGAAAGTATAGATTTGGCAGCTCCAGGGCAAGAGATTCCAGTTTTGTGGATTGGAGATGAAAAGTCAGAAAATGGAACTTCAATGTCCACTCCTCATGTCTCTGGTGCAGTTGCTTTGCTCTATAGTTTAGATTGCAACAAGTTGATATCTGAGGCAAAAAACACTCCAGCAGCAGCAGCACTTAGAATGAAAGAATTTATTTTAGACGGGTCCGAAAAAATTGCTGGCTTTGAGACTAAATTATCCTCTGGAGGCAGGTTGGATATCACAAATAGCAAAAATTTAATAGATAACTATTGTGTTAGTCTTTTAGGCGATTTTGAAATTTCGAATTTGTATCCGAACCCAACTACAGATAAGGTTAAAATTTTATATTCTACCCCAGATTTGGAGGAATTTCAGATTAGAGTTTACGATGCAATGGGTAAAATGGTTTACGATGAGTCATTTACTCCAAATCCAGATATTGGTGGAGCAATGGACTTTGACTTTAGTTTTTTACAATCAGGAATCTACTTTTTACAATTTATAAAAGAAAATAGAATTGAAACACGACCTGTTGTGAAAATTACGAATACTCAATAGATTCAACACGTATTTGCTGATATAGCTGTAAATTGTAATTTCAATTGCAGGACGTCGAAAAATATTTATTTTTCCGAAGAAATATTTTATTGTCCTAAAATTTTGAATTTGGTATTTCCTTGATCTATCTTTGCGCCGCTTTAAACAGGGGGTATCCCTGTTTTGGTAAGTTTTTTGCACTTTTGGCCTGGTAGCTCAACTGGATAGAGTACCTGACTACGGATCAGGAGGTTGCAGGTTCGAACCCTGCCCGGGTCACATTATACTTTTAAATTTAGAATCATGTCTAGAGTTTGTCAATTGACAGGAAAGAAGCCGATTACCGGTAACAACGTTTCTCACTCGAATAGAAAGACCAAGCGTCGTTTTGTTCCGAATATTCAGAAGAAACGATTTTTTATTCCTGAAACAAAGGAATGGGTCACTTTAAAGATATCTACATCTGCAATCCGCAATATCAATAAATTAGGTATTCATGCCTATCTTACTGATTTGAAAAGAAAAGGCATTGATGTAGGTGTTAAACTTTAATCTTATAAAATTAACTTGAATTATGGCCAAGAAAAGTAAAGGCAATAGATTCCAGATTATTCTTGAATGTACTGAACACAAAAAAAGTGGTAAACCAGGTACTTCTCGATATGTAACACAGAAGAACCGTAAAAATACACCTGACAGATTAGAGTTGAAGAAATACAACTCAATTTTGAAGAAAATGACGGTTCATAAAGAAATTAAATAATTATTTCACTGACAAATTAATTTGTTATGGCTAAAGTATCTAAAAACTCCAGAGTAGGAAAACGTGCGGCTAACGCAGGTTCGGGTCGTGATTTTATCAAAGTTGTCAAAAGTGTAAAAGATCCTGAAACAGGTAAATATACCTACAAAGAGGTGATGATTCACAAAGATAAGTTGAAAGAATATATGGCTGACAAGAAGTAATTCTCGTTAAAAACATATTTTGCTCAAAAAAAGAGGTTTCGCGTTGTAATATCGTGAAACCTCTTTTTATTTTGGCGACCAGTCCAAAACGGTTTGAGGTTTTTTAATAATTTATGATTTTGCGAAAGATGCAATTTGCCAATTGCAGCCATTCAATGAATCTTTAAAACACCTTCTTTGTTAAAAAAGTAAACATGAAAGATAAATTTAATGAGAGAATGCTTCAAGCCTATGCGTTTGACGGATTAAGTTTTACGCTAGGAGGTGCAGTGCTTGATGGGGAGTGTCAAACCAATACTTTGGTAAATATCCCTTTAAAAACTTTAAATAGACACGGACTAATTGCAGGCGCAACGGGTACTGGGAAAACTAAAACACTTCAAATAATAGCAGAGCAACTTTCGGCAAAGAGTGTCCCAGTTTTGATGATGGATATGAAGGGAGATTTGAGTGGGATTGCTGTTCCAGCAGAGGGGCATCCCAAAATTGATGAACGTCATACTAAAATTGGAATTCCCTTTACAGCTTCAGGTAGTCCTGTTGAATTTTTAACCCTTTCGGATGAAAAAGGAAGTCGATTGAGAGGAACTGTTACTGAATTTGGACCTGTCCTTTTTTCAAAAATAATGGATCTAACCGAAACACAAGAAGGCGTTGTAGCTGTCGCCTTCAAATATTGTGATGACCATGAATTGCCTCTTTTGGATTTAAAAGATTTTAGAAAAGTCCTTCAATATATTACGGGAGCGGGGAAGGCTGAATTTCAAGCAGAGTATGGTCGCGTTTCGACTGCCTCAGTTGGAGCAATTACGCGTAAGATTATCGAATTAGAGCAACAAGGTGCCGATAAGTTTTTTGGTGAAAGGTCGTTTGATGTAGATGATTTGATGCGAATTGATGAACAGGGGAGAGGGATGGTTTCTGTTGTTCGTCTAACTGATTTACAAGACAAACCTAAGCTGTTTTCAACTTTCATGTTGCAATTGTTAGCAGAAATTTATTCTACTTTTCCAGAGGAGGGAGATTTAGACCAACCTAAACTGGTAATATTTATTGATGAAGCACATTTAGTTTTTAAAAATGCTTCTAAAACACTCAAAGCTCAAATAGAGTCAATCATAAAATTGATTCGTTCGAAAGGAGTTGGGATATTTTTCGTCACTCAGAATCCGACCGATATTCCAGATGATGTTTTGAGTCAATTAGGTATGAAAATTCAACATGCTTTGCGAGCTTTTACAGCAAAAGATAGAAAGGCAATCCGATTATCTGCTCAAAATTTTCCCATAACGGAGTACTACGAAACAGATGAATTATTGACCAATCTGGGGATTGGAGAGGCATTAGTTACAGTTTTGAATGAAAATGGAACTCCAACGCCGCTCGTTCATTGTTTGCTCCGTGCTCCTCAATCACGAATGGATATCCTTTCCAAATCAGAAATCGATACTCTGATAAATAAATCAACCATCATTAAGAAATATAATGAAGAAATAGACAGAGAGAGTGCTTATGAAATGTTACAAGCAAAAATCGAAGAAGCGGGAAAGGAGGAGCACCAAAAAAAGATGAAAAAACAAACAAGTCGTGGAAGAAAAAGAAAAGAAAAAAGTACTGCTGAAAAAGTTTTAGATAGCACTTTGACCCGGCAAGTAGGAAGAACGGTTGCCAGAGAATTGACAAGAGGATTGCTTGGAGTACTTGGTATCAAAACAACTGGACGCAGAAGCAGCAGAAAAAAGAAAGGTTGGTTTTGGTAGATTATTCCCTTTTGTCAATGGGAACATAATTTTTTTGATAAGAAGTCCAAGGTGTTTTTTTGAAGAAATCCTCGGCGAAATAGGTGATAATTTGTTCAAATTTATCTGCTGAGTGAAAATTAGGGATTGATTGAATCAATTCCCATTCTTCATCAAAAAAGGCAATTGTTGGGTAAGTAATTCGACCAGCCATCAATTCCATTGCTAATTCATGCACACCTCTTGGTTCAACATCTTGAAAAGAATAGTTTTTGTTTTGAAATTCAATTGCTTTTTGTTGTTCCGCATCAAATTTCACTGGATAGAAATTACTATTGATGTAATTTGCGATTGAATTGTTTTTGAAAGTTGTTTCTTCCATTCTTTTGCACCAAACACACCAGTCCGTAAATAAAAATAACATAACTTTTCTGTTGGTGACAGCAGACTTATCTTCAGCTTCTTCTAAATTTAACCAAAGAATTTTATCTGGTACTGAAATTTCATCAACTTGACCTTCTAAAGACGTTTGGGCTAACAGGCCAAAAGGAGAAATTAAACCAACGAAAATCACTAAAACTATAAATCTCATTTGTTGAAAAATTATCTCCAAATTTAGTGTTACTTGAGGCATAAGTCCAAATAATCTGCACCCCAAAGGCGAAGTTTAAATCAAGTTTAACGAATCAATTTCGGGTTTTTATAAATTTGAACAGTATCAGTCAAAAGCCTAAATTCTTTCATCGGTTTGCAATTAAGTTCTGGTGCTTTTAACCCCATAAATAATTCTTTTTTAGCAACAAGAACCCTAGCTTCATCCCATAAATCATTTGCTACGAAGCTCTTAAGTACCTTTTGTCCACCTTCTATAATAATGGATCTTACGCCTTCTCTATGAAGGATAGACAACATTTCTTCCAATGTCCAACAATTAGGAACAAAATATTTAATCTTACCTTTAGTTTTTTGGTGTTTATTATTTTTTTTTGTGAATACAATAGTCTTGGCTTCATTATTGAAAACTGAATTATTAACATCTAAATTTAAACTACCATCCAACACCACACGAAGTGGGCTGTTGCCAAAATCAAATCGTGTAGTTAACCTTGGATTGTCAGCTGAAACAGTACCTGAACCCACCAAAATTGCATCAACTTCAGCTCTCCATTTATGTACTAATCGTTTTGAATAATTATTTGTTAGCCAGATAGATTTATTCTTTTGACCGATATAATTATCAATTGATTTCGCATATTTTAGGATAATGTACGGTTTGTTTAACATTGAGCGAAGATTAGAATTTTTTTGTTAAATTTGTGTTTTTTAGATGAATTGCTAACTTTGCAACATAGCAATAACTTTCAATTTTTTTATTTGCCTTTTAATGCTTTACTACAAAAAAATCTTCAGCAAATAATCAAATTTAATAATATTTTACCAACAAGTCATTCATTGATTGGTTAAATGTTGATTTTTGAACTAAAAAATAATAAAGTGCTTTACAAAGTTAAATTAAAGAATGCTGATGAACATGTCGTCTTAGACGCTGATGTTTATGAGTGGCTTACTTCAGATCCTTATCTTGTTAAGATAGATTTTATTAATAATCTGAGGAAACACTCAAGTGGTTGTGCATTTTTTCAAAAAACTTGGAAAACTTCCAAAAATGCATACAAAACAGAAACAATCTATTTGCATAAGCACATAGCTGAAAAGTTTCTTAAAACCACCAAAACTAAATCTAATAGACTTGTTGGCGCCCATAATGGCAACAAACTAGATTGTCGATTAGAAAATCTTGCTTATCGCTCAAGAGCTACTGCAAGTAGAAAACGTAAGACCAGTAGTAAAACTGGTTATACTGGGGTTTATCGTGAAGGAAAACGATACAGAGCAGTTATCTCAGTCAATTCTAAAGCAGTACATTTAGGAATGTTCGACACTCCCGAGGAAGCAGCTTTGGCTTATAACAAGAAATCAAAAGAGGCTTATGGAGATGAAGGAAAAGTAAATTTGATAAAAAAATAACCGTTCTTCAACAGGTTCTGTGGTCAGGTTGACGTGAAAAATTTATTGACTGATAAAGTAAAAGAAATTTTCACTTCAGACTTTCTTAAGTAGCGCGGTTTAAATAAGCGTCATTTTTGGCAGCGTAGATTTTTCGCTAATTCGAGGCAGAAAATCGGTTGTTTAAGCGCATGCTTATTGCTTGAACAAAAAATAACTTCCAGATTTCAAAAGAAAATTAGTGAAGGAAAAATCATTAGACTTTATTCTGAAATAGTTTGTAGCGCAACGAATGCTTATTTTTTTGCTAATTGAGGCAAAAAATCTAAGCATCCGCCGCGGCGGACGGTTCTATTTTTTAACGAAAAGTAGCGGAAAAAGAAGTATTTGTTTGCACACGAAATATTTTAGAATAAAGTCTATTGATAATGAGGTTTTTCGAGTTGATTTTTGAATTACAGCGGAAAGTTATTTTTTTGAGTAGCACTTATCGATTTACCTAATTCTTTTTTCTTTCAATATAATCCTTTTAAATAAGAAAAAATTTTAATTTAGCATTGTCAGTTGAATCTGGCAATGCTTTATTATTTAGAAATATACAAAAAATAAAATGGAAGAAAAGGGATGGTTTAAGCGTTTCAAGGATGGTATTCAGACAGCTACAAAATTCAAAAGAGAAACGCCAGAAGGATTGTGGTTTCAATGTCCAAAGTGTTCTGAAACAAGTACTCAAAAGGATCATAAAGAAAATTTTTATGTTTGTCCAAGTTGCGAACATCACACACGCATTGGTTCAAGACAATATTTCGAGATTATTTTTGATGGTAAATACGAACTATTTTTTGAAGAAATTCAGGCAATGGATCACATGGAGTGGTCTGATTTGAAGCCATATAAAAAGAGATTGGAGTCAGCAAAAGCTAAAACAAATCTTACCGAAGCTATTTCAGTTGCAAAAGGTAAAGTGAATAGGTTGCCAATGATAGTGGCGGCGATGGATTTTAGTTTTATTGGCGGCTCGATGGGGTCTGTAATGGGAGAGCGTATAGCAAGTGCAATTGATAAAGCTTTGGTTGAAAAGGTACCATTGATGATTATCTCCAAAACGGGGGGAGCAAGGATGATGGAGTCTGCATTTTCACTAATGCAGATGGCTAAAACTTCTGCGAAATTATCAAGACTTTCAGCAGCAGGAGTGCCTTATTTTTCTTTTTTAACAGATCCAACTACTGGAGGAGTTACTGCTTCATTTGCTATGTTAGGCGATATTAATTTCTCAGAACCTGGCGCTCTAATTGCTTTTGCTGGCCCCAGAGTAATTAAAGAAACGATAAAAAGAGATTTGCCAGAAGGATTTCAAACCTCAGAGTTTTTGATGGAGCATGGCTTTTTGGATTTTATCGTCCAGAGAAAAGATTTAAAAACTCGATTAGCCGATTTACTTTCCTTTTTTGATAAAGCGCCTGTTGCTGCTGGGATGGAGGAGTAAAGGCTTCTTAATAGAAAAATAAGTCACTTTTGTAAAGATGAAAAAATAAAGTTTCGAAATTTAAGGGAGTTGTTTTTCTATCAGACGAGGAAAAAAAACAGACAATGCCTAAGCATTCTGGGTTTGCTTGATGCCAGCGCATTCAATGCTTTTTAACGCGTGTCCCAATTTTAATCGGGGAAGTATATGGTAGAAAAAAGAGCCGCTCTAAATCGAAATGTTATGTTTTTCAACTTTACGTGCTTGTAAAACTCCATTTTTGTGCCTTTATAAAGAAAAAAAATCTACCCGGAAACAACAACTTATTATTCACCCATCGCTTATTAGACTTTATTCTAATTTCAGCAAGAAGATATTTTTGAAATTTCACTAAGAACCAGTAATGACTGTAAATCGCCTATCCATAGGATCTAATTCATTCTTTAAAGTTTCAAAGAATGAATCTCCATATTTTAAATAGAATGGGATGAAATTATCATGTCTTTCTTGAAGACCATCTTTAGGGAATAGCTTTTCACGTAATTTACGAACTTGATTGACAGAGGATTCATTATTTTGCTTTTCAGCTCGAATGATTTTTGATTCAATGTTTTTCAAAACCTTGATTTGCTTCGTCTTTTCTGCCAAAACATATTTTTTTAATCCTTTATCTATTGAAGTGACTTTGGATGAAATACCACTGAAAATGTTCTCAATTTTAGCAATCTCTTCGTTTAGATTTAAGGTTTGATCAGAAATTTCTATCACTAATTTTTTTAGAAGAACATCAGTTGATTCAAAAATTTGAGGTATTGAAAATTCAAATTTTGCTAATTTTTTATTTGTGCCTCCATCAATCCACAACATTGAATTTCTTCTAATCAGCATCGGGAAGTTTAAATTGTAATGCTTGAATTGGCTTTGTCTTTCGAGCCAGTAGGCAATTTCTCCACCGCCTCCGATATATGCAAGATTTGGTAAAGAAAACTCCTGATATATTGGTCGCATGATAACGTTTGGACTGAATCTTTCTGGGTGATTTTCCAATTCTTCCAGCATTTCCTGTTTGGTAAATTGTAAATCAGTGTCCACTATTTTGTAAACATTGTTTTCAATTTCAATGCGGTTTCGCATTTGACCTTTCAGATAGAAAAGATTGATGTCGCGAGGAAATGCTTGATTTGGGTAATCAACTGCTTCTAATTCTTCGATTGTTTTCCTGACAATTTTTCCACTTGGCTGATATTCCAATTCATCTTTTAGGATAGGTGAAAATTGTCTTTTTAATTCTGGATTATTCATGTCAAGTACAACCAACCCATATTTTCCAAAAAACTCATGAACCATTGAGATTACTGCTTCAGAATACTTTTCAAACTTTTTATGAGCACTACCAATCACCCTTTTAAGGGTTTCAGCATTTTCAGAGTCTCCCAAAACATCGAAGAGTTGAGCCAATGGTTCCGCAAGTGTTTTTGTACTCATCATCCCAACAGATCCTTTTTCGGAATTCTCCCAATTAATGGTTTTACCAAAAATATTTAGGTGGTTTACCTCTTCAAAATCATGATCTTCTCCTCCTGTAATAAAAACGGGAATTACCTTTTTGTTAGGATATTTTTCATTGAGTTGATTTGCCAAATTGATAGTTGAAAATATTTTAATCACATAATACAATGGACCTGTAAATAAACTTGGCTGGTGTGCGGTAATTACAGTAAAAGTATTTTCCTTTTCTAAAGCATCAAGTGAATCCCAAAGAGTTGCTGATTTTTCAACTCCAATTTTTTTGTACTGCTTTTTTAAAACAGAAACCAAGGTTTTTCTTTTTTCTTGTGAAAATTTCTTATCCGAAAAGACCTTTCCAAAAGAATCTAAAGTAGGGGAGTATTTATAGAAAGGACGAAGGCTTTCGTCCTCTCGGATATATTTTTTATCCTTATCAGATAGTTGAGGTATCGCTTGGTAATCAAGTTTGGTTACTGCATACGCTGCAGTTTGGTTTTTCAAAATAGATTCATTTCTCATACGGGTGGTTCTAATAAATTTTGATTTTTAACTCAAACAAAACAGACGTAATGGAAAAAAGATTTAATCAACTTTTTAATAAAATCTAACTATGAAATCACCAACGGATCAAAGCAGAACCCCACGTGAATCCACTTCCAAATGCTGCCAAACAAACCAAGTCTCCAGATTTAACTTGTCCAGATTCTACTGCTTCTGAAAGTGCAATTGGAACCGAAGCTGCTGTTGTGTTGCCATACTTTTGAATATTATTCACAACCTGATCATCCCTTAGTTTCAAGATTTTTTGGATAAATTGACTAATTCTCAAATTTGCTTGGTGAGGAACCAAGACATCTATATCAGCGGGTGTCAATTTTGCAGTGGCAAGCGCTTCCATTATGACCTCAGGAAATTTTTTAACCGCCATTTTAAAAACAAATTTTCCTTCCATATTAGGATAAAGATGGCCATCGTCTAACATCTTTTGAGAAACAAAGACATCTCCATATTTTGCATCAGAGTAGCCAAGATCTTGCTCAATACCCATTTTGTTTAGATGATAGCCTCCGTGGCTTCCTGGATTTAATAGCGCCAATTTTTCGGCATACATGCCATTAGAATGAAGTTTTGTGGTCAAAATTCCTTTGCCTTCTTCTTGGGTTGGTTGTAAAATAACTGCCCCAGCTCCGTCCCCAAAAATCACAGAAACATCTCTCCCCCTTGTAGTCAAATCCAAACCCATTGAATGCATTTCTGCTCCGATGAGTAAAATGTTTTTATACATTCCAGTCTTTATGAATTGATCGGCAACAGAGATTCCATACAAAAATCCAGAGCATTGATTTCTAATATCTAACGCTCCAACTTCCTGCTCTGTGATGCCTAATTCTCTTTGAACAAGAACTCCACAACCGGGAAAATAATAATCACCACTTAGCGTAGCGAAAATGATAAAATCAACTTCTTGAGCGGTGATTCCAGCTTTTTTAATGGCGATTTTTGCTGCTGCTGCTCCCATTGTGGTGGTGGTTTCTTTAAATCTACTTCCAAAGCGCCTTTCTTTTATGCCTGTTCTTTCCTGAATCCACTCGTCAGAGGTATCCATGAAATTAGACAGTTCATCATTGGTAACGACAGTTTCTGGAACATAATGACCTATTCCAGCTATTTTTGATTGAAACATTTTATCCTTTTTTGTTATGGACAATAATACTAAAAAAGGATAACAGATAAGATAGATTTGAAGATAATCTATGGCTTAGGGATACTTATTTCGATTTCAGTTTCATTTTGGTCATTTAGAAAGATTTTCAAAAACCCATTGTGCATTTCTACGATTTGATCAATTATCACCAACTCATACCCAGAAGTATTCGAGGTCTGTATGTTTGATATTCTTTTTAAAGATTGTTTTGGTGAAAATGATGGATGATCAAGAAAGGACATAGCGCCCATTTTAAAAATAATCTTTGAACACTGGTCTAAATTTTCATCTTTGATCTTTAAGTAACTTGAAGTTGTTTTTGAATAAAATTTAGAAAAATTGACCATCTTTACGACTAACAATTTTATCAAACTTCTGTCACAATATACCTGTTTTGACATTATATTTTTTAGGATTTTTACCTGACTTGCTTTACATTCTTGAGCCCCAATAATTATCAATTCTTCAAAGTTATTGTGCTGTAAATCAGGGTGATAAGTATTTAGATTTTCTAAAATTATTAAATCATTTACTAAATAATCCAGCGAAGAAATATTATCAATAATGAAGTTTAGATATTCTTTTTTTGTTGGCTCTTGATCTGTTATTCTTTCCCCCAACTTTTCAGCAAAAATTTTTGATATCCTCAACGGTTCTTTCAGGAAGAACTTTGATTTACTCAGCAAATTTGTGAAGGCATTGGGTGATTGGAAATTTTGTTTTACAGACTCAAAATGGATAACCCCTCCAATGAGTTTTTCGCTACTAAAAGATAGCTCGATACTTAGGTCTATCGTTAAAACACGACCTTGACCAGTAACAAGTTTTACATCATGTATTTTTTGAGAAGTGGAAAAGCCTTTTTTGAAATTTAAAAGAACCAATGGTTTTTCAGATTTTGAAAGCGGAAGGGAATCTATGTTTTTACCGATGTAAAACTTCTTTTCAACTTCAAAAAGTGATTTTAAACCTTCTGAATATTCTAATATTTGACCGTTTACACCAAAGGTCAAAAGATAAATATTTTGAGAAGCTAAAAGAGCATTCAGAAATGGAGCGCTAAAATTGTAGCCATTTCCCTCTTGTTTATTATTTGTTACGCTCATCTTTGGATTGAAATAAAGTACAGATAAAAACAGGGGAATTATATTGCAATTTAAACCTATTTAATGGCTATTCTTGTCTTGAAAAATCAAGAAATGTGACATATCAAACCGATAGAAATCGACTCATTTTTTAATATGTACCTGCTCGTAGTCTCCTTTTTGGTATCTGTGACAAAAAGTTGAATAATTTTAGCGAGTTTAGCTACAAAATATTCTTATCATTGTGAGTTAAATCCTCTGAGGAATTTTAAGTATAAAATGACATAATCTTTGAAATGAAAAAGTCACTATTTACCGGATTGCTGTTTTTCTGCTTTTCTTTTGCAAATTTGATATACGGCCAAGAAATGGCGATTCAAGAGTCAAATTTTTATGAGGTTGATAAAATCCAAGAAATAAAACTCTCTTTTATAGAGGAAAATTGGCAATACCTTTTGGATACTCTCCGCAAAAACGGAAATCGATTTTTGATAGGAAATGCAAAGATTAATGGAAAGAAATATCAAAATGTAGGCGTGCAGATTGTTGATGACCGTGCTTTTCAGCCAGAAAAGAAAAGAAATGATTTGCTCATAAAATTGAACTTGATCGATCGAGTTCAAAATCATGAGGGATATCAAACGATACATTTGTCCAGTGCTCGCAGAGATCCAAGTATGATTCGTGAGGTTTTAGGTTTTGAAATTGCAAGAAGTTATTTTCCTGCACCACAAGCAAATTATGCGAAAGTTTCAATCAATGATGACTACTATGGACTTTTGGTAAATGTCGAAAATATTGATAAAAAGTTCTTAGAACAAAATTTTGGTGACTCGGATGGCTCTTTTTTTAAAGCCGAACCTAACTTATATCCAGATCCTCCTGCCATTTGCAACAATGAGGTTTACGGAAGTTTGTATGAGGAAAAAAACGTCCGATGTTACATGGATAATTATAAAATGCGTTCTGAATTTGGTTGGGATGAATTAATGAAATTGACACAACTTTTGAATAACGATGTTGAAAATATTGACAAAAAACTAAACGTAGATTTGACACTTTGGATGTTAGCATTCAATAATGTTTTGGTAAATCTTGGAAGTTACTCTGGTAAAATCAGTGAAAATTACTTTTTGTACCAAAGTGCTGATGGGAGATTCAATCCAATACTTTGGGACTTGAACCTCTCTTTCGGCAGCCTCAAAAATACTGGAACTGGCTCAGATTTGAATTTGCAAGAAATGCACAGGATGTCACCGCTTCTTCATAGTGAAAATTTATCAAAGCCATTGATTTCAAAATTGCTTTCGGATGAATCGAGAAAAAAAGTTTATCTTTCACACATACGGTCTATTACGCAAGATTGGATTGTAAGTGGAAAATATTTGGAAAGAGCAGAAGCACTGCAGCGATTAATTCAAATGGATGTTTCTAATGACCCGAATAAATTTTACAACTGGGACCAATTCAAAGGTAATATTAAACAAACGGTCGGTAAAAAGAGTAAAATTCCGGGTATTGAAGAGTTGATGTATGAGCGTGGGCGCTATTTGAAAAAAGAGAAATCATTGGCAGTATTCCCTCCAAAATTTATTGCTCAGGAAGTAATGAAACGTGAGCGACTTTCCAACAAAAAAATTAAATCTTATCAATTTCAAGTTGAAGTAAGTAAATACACTAAAAAGGTGGACGTTTTTTATCGGTATGAAGGAGAAAGAAATTTCAAGCAAATTACCCTGCTCGATAATGGAAAAAGTAATGATGGAAGAGCAGGTGACAATATTTTTGGTGGCGAGTTAAAACCAAAAACAAGTGCAGTTCCATTGGAATATTATCTAAGAGCTGAGAATGCGAGTTTGATGAGTTTTGAACCATCAGATTATAATTTCAAAACTTATAAGGTCAATCTAACTGAGTTGAATTAGAAACGCTCAAAAATAACTTCCCGATTTTTAAAAAAAATAGTGAAGGAAAAATGATTGATAAGAAACGCTCAAAAAATAAGTTCCCGATTTCAAAAAATTAGTGAAGGAAAAGTGATTGATAATGAGGTTTTTCGAGCTAATTTTTTGAATTGAAGAGGGAAGTTATTTTTTGAGTAATACTAAAGAGGTTTTTTGAGTGAAACTTAACAGAAGATTAAAAACTAATCTTCAAAAAATAGAATAAATTTGGGGGCGGCATACGTTTGTATGTCGCTTTCTTAATTTTAAAAAGACGTATTTTTAACCATTTAAAAGTCTTCACGTCTTAAGTACAAATAAATATAAATGAAAAAGTTAATACTTGTGTTTTTCCTTCTTCCATCCCTTTTTGCAACTGGGCAGGACTTTTTTCAATGGGATAAGATTCAAGAAATAAAGATATATTTTGAAAGGGATAATTGGGCAGAGATTTTGACAAACATGAAAAGGGCTGGTAAAAAACAACGTATGTCTGCTAAATTGGTCGTTGGTGGTCAAACCTATGAGCAAGTGGGTGTACGTTTCAAAGGGAATAGTTCATTTAAAAACGTTACAAAAACCGGCTCAAATAAACTGCCTTTTAATATCGAAATTGACTACAAGGATAAGGAACAAGCCTTGCCAGGTGGATATCAAAAAATTAAATTATCGAACGTTTTTCGGGATCCAAGTTTTGTGAGAGAGATATTGGCTTACGAAATTGTTAGAAAATATACTTACGCGCCTAAGTGTAACTTCGCTAAATTATATGTCAATGATAAGTATTTGGGGCTTTACAGCAATACCCAAACGATTGACAAAGATTTCTTAAAGGATAACTTTGGTGATAATGATGGTATTCTTGTGAAATGCGATCCTGAATGGGGCGTAAAAGTTGCCCCCTCCTGTAAAAAAGGGGATAAGTCATCTTTGATGTATTTAGGTGATAATCCAGCATGCTACGCATCTAATTATGAATTGAAATCCGATGAAGGTTGGAGTGACTTCATCAAGATGATTGAGGTATTGAACGAAAAGAAGGAAGACCTGCCTAAACATCTTGATATTGATCAAACACTTTGGATGCATGCACTCAATAATGTACTTGTTAATTTAGATAGTTACACGGGCAGATTAAGTCATAATTACTATATGTACAAAGGAAAAAGCGGTGTTTTTACCCCATTGATTTGGGATTTAAACTTAGCTTTTGGTGGATTCAAATTTGATGGAAATGGGAAGCCACTCGACACAAAAGGGCTTCAAAAGTTGAGCACAATGGTACATTTCAAAAACAACAATGCTAAGCGACCTTTGATTGTCAATATTTTAAAAAATCCACTTTATCGTAAAATCTATATTGCCCATATTCGAACTATTTTAAAAGAGAATTTTAATAATAACGAATATAAAACACGTGCAGAAGCATTTCAAAGACTGATTGATAGTGAGGTCCGAAATGACGCAAATAAGCTCTATTCGTATGAATCGTTTAAAGCAAATTTGAATTCAAGTGCAGATGCCAAAGGAACTCAAATTGTAGGGTTGACTGAGTTGATGGAAGGCAGAAAAGAGTACTTGAATAATCATCCGCTTTTGAGTACTGATCCGCCAGTTATTTCGAATGTAGAGGATATTCATTTTGATGAAGATGTTGCTATTCAAGCAAAACTGGAGGGCGCTACTGGCGCAATTGCCATGTACCGAAAGAATAAAAAAGAGCATTTTATAGCCTATAAAATGAAAGATGATGGTGGAAGTAATGACGAGTCAATGGATGATGGAATATGGGGTTGTACAGTTCCTTTTCATAAAAAAGGACAGTACTATATCATTGCAGAAAACGAAAAGGCAGCAGCAACCTTCCCAGCAAGGTCTTCGAGAGAAGCGATAAAAATAAAGGAGTAAATTGTTCAAAAAAATAACTTTCTTTACGAGGCGATTCATATAATAGTGAATCGCCTCGTTTCGTTTAGAATCGCACAAAAAATAAACTTCTTTTTCCGCGCCTCGACTAATCAAAAAAATTACGAATTCAAAAAAGTTAACTACTTGTGTTTATTGCTGTCCAAGCACTTACCTAAAATGCAGAAATGAAAAATAGATATGGATTAATTGGTTTTCCTCTAAGCCACTCCTTTTCGGAAAATTATTTCGCAAACAAGTTTGAAAAGGAGGGAATTGCTGACCATCAATACGATTTATTTTCGTTGAAAAGTATTGAAGAAATTATTGACATTTTAGGAACTATTGAAAACTTGAAAGGCCTTAACGTAACGATTCCATATAAAGAAAAAGTAATTTCTTATTTGTATGATATTTCTAAAAAAGCTGCGGAAGTGGGAGCAGTGAATACCATAAAAATTGTTGATGGAAAATTGATTGGGTACAACACCGATGTTGATGGGTTTGAAATATCTTTATTGAAGTTTTTAGATAGAAAAAAAGTTAAAGCACTGGTGCTTGGAACAGGTGGCGCTTCAAAAGCAATTCAGTATGTGTTGCGAAAAAATAAAATTGAATATAAAGTTGTTTCTCGTGATCTATTAAAGGGTGATTTAATTTATAAAAATTTAAATGCAAAAGTATTTGATAACCATCACTTAATATTAAATACTACGCCGTTGGGCACTTTTCCAAAAAAAGAGTTTTGCCCAAAGATTCCTTATGAATTTTTAACATCCGAACACTATCTCTACGATTTGGTGTATAATCCCGAAAAAACGCTATTTTTACAGCGAGGAGAGGAACGAGGTGCAAAAATTAAAAATGGGCTTGAAATGCTTGAGTTGCAAGCCGAAAAGGCATGGGAAATATGGAAGAATTAGGGAAACCAGTTACAAATTCAATTAAAAAGTTGGACGAATTAATAAATAATACTATGGGGCAAACGGGACCTGTTGTTGATTTTTCAAACACTAAAATTGCCTTCTCTGGCAAAACAGATAAAGAGCTGAAAAAAACTGCTTGGTTGTTCAAATTGATGAACAGTCCATTGCTGGTCAACGTTGGCTCAAAATTGGGTTTACTCGCGGTAAAACTTAGACTTCCATTTTCTGAATATGCTTTAAAAGAAACTATTTATTCTCAGTTTGTTGGTGGTACAACCTTATTGGAATCGCAAAAGGTTATTGACCAACTTTATGCGAGTAAAACCTATACGATTTTAGATTATGGAGCAGAAGGAAAGGAAACTGAAGAAGATTTGAATAACACATTGAACGAGATGCTCCGCGCTATTGATTTTGCATTTAAAAATCAGGCAATTCCTATTGTTACAACGAAAATCACGGGCTTAGCAAGCAATGCCCTTTTGGAAAAAATTCAAACGGAAAGAGATTTATCTGTTGAAGAAAAAAGTGAATATAGATCGGTGCTCAAAAGGGTAGATTCACTCTGTAATTATGCTGCTCAAAAAGATGTAAAATTATATATTGACGCGGAAGAATCTTGGATGCAGGACTCGATTGATCATCTGGTCAACATGATGATGAAACGATATAATCGTCATAAAGCAATCGTTTTTAATACTTTCCAAATGTATCGTCATGATCGGTTACAGTTTTTGATGGATTCTCATGATACTGCCAAGAAACAAGGCTATATTTTAGGGGCAAAATTGGTTCGTGGCGCTTACATGGAAAAGGAAAGAGAACGTGCGCAAGAACTAAATTACGAATCACCAATTCATCCAAACAAAGCAGCAACAGACGATGCTTTTAATACGGCATTGAAGTTTTGTTTAGACAACTACGACCAAATTGCAATATGTAATGCAACCCATAATGGCGAAAGTAGCCGCCTTTTTGCGGAAGCAATCGTTAAAAATAATATTGATAGAAATCATCCTCATTTGATGTTTGCGCAGCTTATGGGGATGAGTGACAACATTACTTTCAATTTGGCTGATGCTGGGTTTTTTGTTGGAAAATATGTGCCTTATGGGCCGGTTAGAGATGTGGCTCCTTATTTGATTCGAAGAGCGCAGGAGAACTCCGCCGTGACTGGTGACATGTCGAGGGAATATGGTTTGGTATCTGAGGAAATGAAGCGGAGGGGGCTTTGATTTTTCTTTCTTTTGAAATAGTCTGAATCAGGATTCTCAGGATTAAAGGATTAGCAGGATTTTGATAGGGAGTAACTTCTAATTTTGGGATTTCAACCTCCTAATAATTTTAGTAAACGCTGACCTAATCCTGAAAATTTTAAAATCCTGAGAATCCTGATTCAGACAAAAAGAACCTCAAGAATCACCTCAACTTCAAAGCCTTCATAAACTCATTTTCCTCCATCTCGACCAAATCACCAGGAAGCATTTTCCCCAAAGTCAGATCCTCAATTGAAATCCGAACCAACCTTAAAACAGGAAATCCAACCTTCGAACACATCTTACGGACTTGTCTATTTTTACCTTCAACCAAGGTTAATTCAATCCATGCGTCAGGAACAGTTTTTCTAACTCGAATAGGTGGGACGCGTTCGGCCATAATTGGCTGACTATCAAGGAGTTTTGCTTTTGTTGGAAGGGTAGTGTGGGTTGATTTTTTCAACTTAATTTCAACACCTTTTTCTAAATTTTGAATTGCCTCTTTGGTAGGAATTCCTTCAACTTGAGCTAAGTAAGTTCTCGAATGTTTGAATTTCGGATCGAGTAATCGGTGGTTGATTGATTTGTTATTTGTCAATAACAAAAGTCCTTCGCTATCTTTGTCCAACCTACCAATTGGGAAGACATCTTTGGGGATTCCTTTGCAAAAATCGGCCAAGGTGATATGGCTCGGGATTTCTTTTGTAAATTGACTCAAACAGCCAAATGGCTTATTAAGAATGAAATATGAAAATTTAGACATTGAATCTAAAGTGCATGACGTCGCCGTCTTCGACTACATAAGATTTTCCTTCGACGCCCATTTTTCCTGCAGTTTTCACAGCAGACTCGGAACCAAATTCGATGTAATCTTTATACTTAATTACTTCCGCGCGAATAAATCCTTTTTCAAAATCCGTATGGATGACACCTGCTGCTTGAGGAGCAGTCCATCCTTCTCGAATCGTCCAAGCACGAACCTCTTTTTCACCAGCTGTGAAATAAGTGATCAGTTTCAATAATTTGTAACAAGATCGAATCAAGCGATTAACACCCGGTTCAGTCAATCCCATTTCTTCGAGGAACATCAATTTTTCTTCGTCATCATCCAATTCCACGATATCCGCTTCGATGCCAGCAGAAACCAAAAGCACTTCTGCTTTTTCATTTTTGACCGCTTCTGCAAATTTTTTCGTGTGCTCGTTTCCGTTTATTACTGAATTTTCATCGACGTTACAAACGTAAAGAATTGGCTTTGCGGTCAACAAAAACATCTCCTTCATTATGTTTTCCTCCTCAACCGAGTTAAGCTCAAAAGTCCGTGCTGGTTCCATATTTTCGAGATGATTCTTGATACGCTCGCAAATTCCAGCTTTTTTCACCTCTGCTTTGTCGCCACCTTTTGCAGATTTTTTGTAACCTTCCCAACGCTTCTCAACGGTCTCTAAATCCTTGAGCATCAACTCAGTATCAATTACTTCTTTGTCTCTTACAGGGTTAACGTTTCCATCAACATGCACTACATTTCCATCTTCAAAACATCTGACCACATGCACAATTGCATCTACTTCACGGATGTTTCCAAGAAACTGATTTCCAAGTCCTTCACCTTGACTTGCACCTTTTATCAAACCAGCAATATCAACGATTTCAATATCCGTTGGTAATATTTTTTGTGGGTTTACAATGTCAGCCAATGCTTTAAGTCTATCATCTGGAACCGTTATCATTCCAATATTTGGCTCTTTTGTTGCGAAAGGATAATTCGCAGCCAAAGCCCCTGCTTCCGTCAAAGCATTAAAAAGCGTTGATTTTCCAACGTTTGGCAATCCAACAATTCCACATTTTAAACCCATAATTCTAATTGTATATTTTTATTTGCGGGCGCAAAGATACTATTGAAGTTGTTTTCTAATAGGTTTTTTCTACAAATAAATTGAAAATGATAGAATGTGTAAATGATAAAATAGAAAGTCTTTGCATTCAAACTTTGAGTAGATGACCTGTATTTTATGATTTAAAAATTATTCATTTTCCCCTTACTCGTTCTTTTACAAAGTGATTTTTTTGAACAACTCCCAAATCACTATACCAGCACAAACGGAAACATTTAAGCTATGTTTGGTTCCAAATTGTGGTATCTCAATTACTTCATCCAATAGCGGAAGAATCGCGTCTGAAATTCCCATTACTTCATTTCCCATTACAATGGCGACTTTTTGATTGGAGTCAATTTTTACATCTTGAAGTAGGGTAGTTTGAGAAGTTTGTTCGATGCCAAAAACTTTATAACCATCTGATTTTAAGCTGTTTATGGCATTAGCAATGTCTTTTACATGCTCCCAGTTTACAGAGTCCGTAGCGCCGATTGCTGATTTTGAAATTTCTTTATGAGGTGGGGTAGCTGTGATGCCGCAGAGGTATATTTTTTCAACAGCAAATGAATCTGCTGTTCTAAAAACGGAACCTACATTGAGTGCAGAACGGACATTGTCCAAAACGACAACTAAAGGAGTTTTCTTCTGTTTTTTGAATTCCTCGATGGAAACTCTTTCTAATTCTTCTAATTTCAATTTTCTCATAAAACCTATTTATCGTTGGTACAAAATCACTTCAATTCCTCCACTTGCAAATTTCCGTTTTACTTCCCAAGTGTTTTCGAGTAGCTCCAACTGCTCGTCAGAGAAATCATTCATTATCGTAGAATACAGAATGTATTTATTT
Source organism: uncultured Saprospiraceae bacterium (assembly GCA_938010715.1). Lineage (GTDB taxonomy): Bacteria > Bacteroidota > Bacteroidia > Chitinophagales > Saprospiraceae > JAGQWW01. Next base: position 32,935 of record CALLVG010000232.1, on the reverse strand, counting down.
TTTTCAAAATCTAATTCTACAAATCCTTCTTTCCGTTCATTCAGATCGTACAATTCAAAACTTCCTTTTTGTGGAAATACAGTGCCTATTTCTGTGTAGTTCAAAGCCTCCTCATCTATGTAATTTATCATTTTATCTCTTAGTTTATAAAATGGCAAATGAGCAAGAGACGCATCCCAACCCTGAGCGATATTTTTAGGATAAATCCAAAGATTACCAGTGACCAGAAACATTCCAGCAACCGATAACCAAAGAAACTTCTTTTTTATATTTTCAAATTGAAAAAGACAAACGCAAAAGAGCAGATTGATAGCTGTAAAAATTGGCAATAAATATCGATGTCCCAAAAGTCCTTCGTGCAATAACATGGAAGGCACTAAAACCAATTCAAGAATTGCAACCAAACTCATCGCTTCCCATAATTTCGGTTTAACCGAAAAGGGAATTTGAAGTAACATCAACCATGTTGAACCATAAATAAATAATCTTCCGAAATCAATATATCGCCAAATTAGGATTCCTATATTTTTGAAAAAGCCACCGATCGAAACCGATGCGAAAGAATCCGCCCATGGTGAATCATCATGATAACCAATCCAGCCAGTAATCGAATAATGAGCAATCAAAAATCCTAAAGCCAAAGCACCTCCTGGGATGAAAGGAGCGAGTTTGTTTAGGACATGGTTAATGTTTGCAGGTTCTTTTGTTTTCCTGAAAAGAGAAAAAATGAATAGTGCAAAACCTATCATCATTCCTCTCATACTCAACATGCCAAGTGCCATCACACCAGCCGCCAAAAGTTTTTCTCTATCATAAATAATTGAATACCAGCATAATAGAAAAAAGAAAATCACTAATACATCTGGACTCACTAAAATAGTTTGAGCTGAAAGTGTCGGATCTAAAAAACATAAAATCGGAAAAGCAACCGCCCATTCGCCTAAATAATATTTTCCAATTGAATAAGCGAGCCACAAAATTCCAACCGAAAAAGGTAAAATCATCAAATGGCTTACTGCTAAAGTTTTTCCAAAAGTCATCCAACAAAAAGCGAGTAATGCTCCAAAAGTAGGAGGATGCCCACTATCAATTTCAGGAGGTAAAATGAATGAGCTGAATCCATTTTCATAGAAAAAATGAGCATGTTTCGAGGCCAACTGAACCGTGTCCCAATAAAAACTATTGTTGCGAACGAGCAAATTCAAACCGACTGCAAGCGCGGTTAAAATTAGCATGACAACTATATCTTTATTGAAATTCAAATTTGACTTTTTTACTATTTGAATAGTTCTTTTTTAATCCAAAAGTGTCGGACACCTTTATGGTGTCCGACACTTTGCAACTTAGTTTTTATAAAAAAGAGGACAATTAATTATTAATTTTTTTGTCTAAAGCCGCCTTTACAAAACTCACAAACAAAGGATGTGGATTCTCAACCGTAGATTTTAATTCTGGATGATATTGTACTCCAACAAAATAGGGATGGTCTTTTATTTCAACAATTTCTACCAATTTCGTCTCGGGATTGATACCTGTTGCGATAAGTCCTCCTTTTTCAAATTGCTTTAAATATTCGTTGTTGTATTCGTAACGATGGCGGTGACGTTCTGATATTTTGGTTGACTTATATGCCTTATATGCGTTTGAGCCTTTTTTGATTTCACAGGCATAAGCGCCCAATCTCATCGTGCCACCTTTTTGAGTTATTTTCTTTTGCTCCGGCATCAAATCAATAACAGGGTTCTTTGTTTTTTCATTGACTTCTGTGGAAGAAGCGCATTCCAGTTTCAATACATTCTTAGCATATTCAACAACTGCACATTGCATTCCCAGACAAATTCCAAAGAATGGAATATTGTTTTCTCTAACGTATTTTATGGCTTTGATTTTTCCACCAATCCCACGGCCTCCAAAGCCAGGAGCGACCAAAACACCATCCAAATTTTTAAGAAGTTCGGCCACATCTTTTTCGCTTCCTTCCAAACTTTCAGAGTGAATTGGAATAACGTTGACCTCACATTCATTCATAGCGCCACCATGGATAAAAGCTTCATAAATAGACTTATACGCATCTTGCAATTCATTATATTTTCCAACCAAACCGATATTCACTTCATGCAAAGGATTTTTTAGTTTGCCTAAAAATTCCTTCCAAGCAGTTAAGTTTGGTTCACGTTTATCTCTCAATCTAAGTCGTTTCAAAACAACTGAATCCAAACGCTCTTTGTGCATCAAAAGTGGAACATCATAAATCGTTGCCGCATCTTTTGACTCAATCACAGAGTCCACATCGACGTTACAGAAAAGAGAAATTTTGCGACGAATTTCTTTTGGTAAATCATGCTCTGTTCGACAAACAATCACATCTGGCTGGATACCTCTCTGGAGCAATTCCTTAACCGAATGTTGAGTTGGTTTGGTCTTTAACTCACCAGCAGCTTTCAAATATGGAACTAAAGTTAAGTGAATCACCATACAGTTCTCTGCACCTAAATCCCACTTTAACTGACGTAATGCTTCGAGGTAAGGGAGTGACTCAATGTCACCAACTGTTCCACCTAACTCAGTAATAATGATATCATATTTGTTGTCGAGGCCGAGCAATTGAGCTCGCCTCTTTATCTCATCTGTGATGTGCGGAATCACCTGAACTGTTTTACCCAAATAGCCGCCTTCTCGCTCTCTGTCCAAAACCGTTTGGTAAATTCTACCTGTAGTTACATTGTTCGCTTGAGAAGTGGAGACATTCAAAAAACGTTCATAATGACCCAAGTCTAAATCCGTCTCTGCACCATCTTCAGTGACATAACATTCTCCATGCTCATAAGGATTTAAGGTGCCTGGATCGACATTTAAATAAGGATCAAACTTTTGAATGGTTACTTTGAAGCCTCTTGCCTGAAGAAGTTTGGCCAGCGAAGCTGAAACGATTCCTTTTCCTAAAGAAGAAGTTACGCCACCCGTAACGAAAATGTATTTTGTCATGAATTCTCGATTGTAATGTTACGGGATGCAAAGGTAGGAACACAATTAGATAAGCGCGGTATTTGGATTCAACTATTTGTGAATCTTCTAAGAATATTTTCAAATTCAAATTATATGAAAGGGCAGCGCAGTAATTATTCATTTGAAAACTAATTCTGCTGCTGATTGTATTGATTAATAATTTTACTCATTCAGAAAATTCTCAACAAATAAATTTTAATAAATATGTGTAATAAAGTCATTTAATCTTTTAGAAAAAAGCTCAAAAAAAATGTCGAATACTCCAAAAAGGAATACGCGACATTTTATAAATATGAAAAATAGAGTAGGGCATTTGGTTCTTTACCCTTCATCTAATTTATTTCAATAATGACTTCCCAGGGTACCAAGCCACATCACCCAACTCCTCCTCAATACGAAGCAATTGGTTGTATTTTGCGACACGGTCAGAACGAGAAGCAGAACCAGTTTTAATTTGACCTGTGTTCAAAGCCACTGCCAAATCTGCAATCGTAACATCTTCTGTTTCCCCAGATCGGTGACTCATTACAGACGTAAATTTATTACGGTTTGCCATGTCAACAGCTTCAATCGTTTCAGTCAAAGAACCGATTTGATTTACTTTAATTAAAATTGAATTGGCTGATTTGTTTTTGATTCCTTTGGCCAAACGCTCGGTGTTGGTTACAAATAAATCATCTCCAACCAATTGAACTTTATCACCAATTGCCTCAGTCAGACGATCCCAGTTTTTCCAATCATCTTCATCCAAACCATCCTCAATAGAGAAAATAGGGTAGCGCTTCGCCCAATCTGCCCAGTACTCAACCATCGCTTCACCAGACAATTCACGTCCATCAGATTGACTGAAAACATAACGTTTCTTTTTAGAATCATAAAACTCAGAAGCCGCTGCATCCATTGCAATCCAAACATCTTTTCCTGGTTTGTAACCAGCCACTTCGATTGCTTTGATTACGATTTCAATTGCCTCTTCGTTTGATTTGATGTTTGGTGCAAAACCACCTTCATCACCTACATTGGTAGAGTATCCTTTCTTTTTCAAAACAGATTTCAAGTGGTGGAAAATTTCAATTCCCATTCTTAAACCTTCAGAAAAAGTATCTGCACCCAACGGCATTACCATGAACTCCTGAAAATCAATGCTGTTGTCTGCGTGAGATCCACCGTTCAAAATATTCATCATTGGAACAGGTAATGTGTGCGCATTTACACCGCCAATATATTGGTAAAGTGGTTGTCCATATTCCTCAGCGGCAGCTTTCGCAACAGCTAAAGAAACACCCAAAATTGCATTAGCACCTAACTTCTTTTTGTTTTTGGTGCCATCCAATTCGAGCATGATTTTATCAATCAAACGTTGCTCCGTTACTTCCATCCCAATTAGGTTTGGCGCAATGATTTCATCAACGTTTTTTGCTGCTTTCAAAACACCTTTACCTAAAAAGCGCTTTTTGTTTTTATCGCGAAGCTCGACTGCTTCGTATTTTCCAGTAGAAGCACCAGAAGGAACTGCCGCTCTTCCGAAGGCTCCTTCTTCCGTTAAAACTTCTACTTCAATCGTTGGATTTCCACGTGAATCAATAATCTCTCTTGCGCGGATGTCGATAATTTCACTCATTTATTTTGGCTTGAATTTGCGAATTTAAATACTCGCTGTTTGAATAATAATTTTCTTAATTGTGCAAAAACATAAGTCATTCACATAGTTCATTCTGAATTTTGATTTGAAAGCCACATAGTGGCGGCTCGGTTTGTAAAAAAACATTAAAACTTGCAATTTAGGAGCGTAGCTCCGGCACCGTTAAAATTAAACAAATAGTGACGCCACTACACGGCTTAATATCATTGGTTTTATCATATTTCTACAAACGGTTTCGGGGCTACGCCCCTTTTACCTAAAATTTGGGATGACTCATGTTAATGAATGATGTTTATACTGTTGTCGCCACCTCAATCCCAATCATCTCAATAAACTGGTCAAAAAGGTACCTCGCATCATGTGGCCCAGGAGATGCTTCTGGGTGATACTGAACAGAGAATGCCTTTTTATTTTTCACACGAATCCCTTCAATCGTCTGATCATTTAGATTAATGTGCGTAATTTCAATTTTATCCTTGGCAGCTTCAATCGCATCTGGACTTACGCCAAAACCATGATTTTGACTCGTGATTTCAGATTTACCAGTTACTAAATTCATAACTGGATGATTGATACCTCGGTGCCCGTTGTGCATTTTGTAAGTAGGAATATCAACGGCTTGCGCCAAAATTTGATGTCCTAAACATATACCGAAAAGGGGAGCATCCTCTTTCAAAACTTCTTTAGTGAAGTTAGTCGCATAATCCATCGGTGCAGGATCACCAGGGCCATTTGAAATGAAATATCCATCTGGATTCCATTTTTTTACTTCGGCAAACGAAGTTTTTGCTGGAAAAACTTTCAAATAGCAACCTCGCGAAGACATACATCTCAAGATGTTTTTCTTCACTCCTAAATCCAAAACAGCAACTTTGATAGGTGCATTTTCATCACCCACAAAGTACGGTTCTTTAGTTGAAACTTGAGAAGCCAATTCTAATCCAGCCATACTTGGCACTTTCGCCAATTGCTTTTTTAGTTTTTTGACATCTGTTTCTTCAGAAGAAATAATCGCATTCATCGCTCCTTTATCTCTGATGTGACGTACGATAGCTCGTGTGTCAATATCAGAAATTCCAACCAATCCCTCCATTTCAAAATATTTTTGAATGGACTGATCACCCGTAATTCGAGAGTATTCGTTTGTAAAGTTTTTACAAACTAAACCAGCGATTTTAATGGATTCCGATTCTACCTCAGCGTTTTTGGTGCCGTAATTTCCAATATGCGCATTGGTCGTTACCATAATTTGACCGAAGTAAGATGGGTCAGTAAAGATTTCTTGATAACCGGTCATACCGGTATTAAAGCAGATTTCACCAGTGGTAGTCCCGATTTTTCCAGCAGATTTTCCGTGAAAAACCGTTCCGTCTTCTAATAGTAAAACTGCAGGTACTTGTTCGATTTTTGCCATGCAATTGTATTTTTTTTTCAATTGATGCGCAAAGATAAAAAGAGGGTGGAGTTTTGAGCGATTTTGAACGGAAAGTTAGAAATCATTTATTTTTTTTAGAAACGATATTTCTTATCAAAGTCAATTCCCATAGAGGGCAAACGCATCAAAGAGGAATTAGATCTGTATTAATCTTTCTATAACTATTAACGCCTATCTGAGGCTCGCTAAATCAACTCATTGAAAATTGATTCACCCACTTCATTCGACATAGAGCCAAAAATTCTATAGATTTTTTGCTAAAAAAATGTTTTTTTAACCTTGTATATGCGGAACTTCAGTTCCTCATACACAAGCAAGCAAGCAATTCTTTTTTTTTAATGCTTTGATACGTTTGCCTTCTATGCTCACTAACTTATCATTACAAATAACTCCAAGCCCATAGTATCAATAGTGCTTGAATTGGAAGTCGTAAAGCAGTTGCTAAAACGAATTTTCCTTTCTTTCTCGCTTTTTGAAAATGATAAAAATTGGCTGGAAAAACGGCAATCAACAAAGCAATAATGCCATAAATAGCAAAATCACGAGTGCTTGGAATAAGAAGGGCTATAGCTAAACCAATCTCAACGATTCCAACAAAAATATTCACCATTTCAGGTGCCGGAACCCAAGGTGGCGTGATTTTTAAATAGAATTTAGGATTGCGAAAATGGCTGATTCCAGCGAAGCCATAGAGTGCAGCCATGAGGTAAAGGGAAAATGTGTAAAGTATTGGCATAAAGCATTTTAAGTAGCATGGCTTAAATAATCGACAAGTTTGTGACAAACTAATTTTCCGCTACTTTTCGTTAAAAAATAATTCCGTAGCTCGGCTATGCAATGATTTTTTGCCTCAATTATCAAAAAAATAAGCATTCGCTGCTCTACAAACTATTCTAGAATAAAGTCTATTATTTACTGATCAAATGCATACTGAATGATATTTGCACCCATTTTCAAAGCAGATAATCGAACATCTTCTGGGTTTTTGTGTACTGGAGCAGATTCCCAACCATCGCTGATATTACTTTCAACGGAGTAGAAACAAACCAATCTTCCTTCGTGAAAAATTCCTAAACCTTTAGGTGCTTTAGAGTCATGCTCGTGTGTTTTTGGCATTCCATTTTTGAAATCATATTTCTGATGATAGATTGGATGATTGAAAGGAATTTCTACAAATTCTTCATTTGGAAAAACCTTTTTCATTGCAGGACGAACGAATGGATCCATTCCATAATCATCGTCAATAAATAGAAAACCACCTGCCATCATGTAGGTTTGAAGGTTTTCAGCTTCTACATCTGAGAAAACCACATTCCCATGCCCTGTCATAAAAACGAATGGAAAATTAAAAATTTCAGCACTACCTACTTCAACCGTCGCGTAATCTTTCTGAAAATTAGTGCCTAAATTTTTATTGCAAAAATTAGCCATATTTTCAAGCGCATCGACAATTGCATACCAGTCACCGCCACCATTGTATTTCAACAAAGCAAACTGTAAAGTCGGGTTACTAAAACTCACCGAAGCAACATAAAAAAGTGGAATCAATGCTGCAATTATTAATTTTTTCATACTAAAATTTAATCTTTTTTAGAATCTGTTTTGGGATGGCATCTTTGTGTAAAAGGACTGCCACGGTCTTCATTTTGAAATAAGGTTTGGACATATAAACGTAACCATTGTAGGGGCCAATTTTATTCCATGAGTTTTTTATGATATAATAAAGGTCTCCATCTTTGTCTTTTGCAGTTCCGACCAAATGCATCAAATGATCATCTGTCGTTGCAAAACTTTCAAAATTTGCCTGACGCGCTGCTTGTGTAACGGATTGTTCGGCTCCGGGTTTCTTGAATAGATCTTCTCTTTTTTCGTCAGTAGGTAAAACGGCGATTCCTTCTTTTGCAGAAAAGCCTTTTTCACCCACATCTCCGTCCCACGCAATGGAATAGCCATTTTTTATTGCGTGGTCAACTACTTTTTCTAATTCATCAATTGGAAGGTTGTAAAACGCTCCATTTGAATAATTATCAGGGATTTCTAAAATGAAAGACTCGTAAAAAGGGTGGTGCGTAAAAGAACTCAAACTCACATAATCATCTGCATTGATACCCAATGATTTGGCATAAGACTTAGGATTCATTTTTTTACCGCCAACCGAAAATTCAGCCGGAGCAGATCCGATATAAACATCCAAAACAGCCCTAACGGCTGATTGCCAATTCTTGCTTAATCTTTTTTGTTTTAAAATGCCATCCAACATTCCTTTGAGTGCCGCTTCCATTTCTGCGTGATTGTGTTTTTCGCCATCTTTCAGGCCAGAGAATACAGATTCTGGAACGACTCCAAATTGGTCAAAGGCTCTTATTGCGTCATGAGACAATGCTCCTTGACTAAAATTTGCTTTGCCTTGTCTCAATAGGTAATTTTTCGCTTTGTCTTGATAAATATTACTAACGATAAACATCTCAGAAATATCAGCTTCGGACTTTCCAATTCGGATAATTTCTGATTCTAAAAAGGAAGAAGTTGCGAAACTCCAACAAGTTCCTGTTTTGTCTTGGCTTTTCACCTCAGTGCATTTCAATTTTTTAATTTCTTTGAAGTCGTATTGAGCATTTAAAAAAATTGGAACCAAAAGAATAAGGAAAATGTAATACTTGATATTCATGATAGATTTAATTTTATCTTCGCCAAAGTTTTGAATGTTCTTCGACCTTTTTAAAAACACAGGATTGTCTAAGCGAAGTTTCAAGAATTAAGATTTTATGGAAAAGAAAGTTATTGTATTTGCAACGGGGAATCAGCATAAAGTTGAGGAAGTTTCTCAGATTTTAGGAGAAAATTATGAAATAAAAAGTCTTAAAGACATTAATTGTTTTGACGACATCCCAGAAACAGGGGACACTTTCCAAGAAAACGCCTTTCAAAAAGCACAATACCTTCATGAAAAATTTGGGATGAATTGCCTCGCCGAAGATAGCGGTTTAGTAGTCGATGGTTTGAATGGTGAACCTGGGATTTACTCTGCAAGGTATGCAGGCTCTCAAAGAAATGATGAAGATAATTTGCAAAAAGTATTGCAAGAATTGGGTGATAATCCAACACGAACTGCTCGTTATAAATCAGTAATCGCATTGATTATTGATGAAAAAAGTCATTTTTTTGAAGGAACCGTTGAAGGAGATATATTGAAAGAAAAAGTTGGAAATGGTGGATTTGGTTATGACCCGATTTTCCAGCCAAAAGGTTACGATATTTCATTTGGACAAATGGATGCTTCCGAAAAAAACCAAATAAGCCACAGGGCAGAGGCGGTCAAAAAAATGGTGGATTTTTTAAAAATAAATAATACGTAACTTTGCAACGCTCACTCAGGAGTTCTGAGGTTGTTTAAAAACTCATTGCTTGGCTACAAGCGACAAATTTTGTCTTTACATGTTCCTTAGTTCTTAAACAACTTCTATTTTAGACTTCCTGATTTCAAATACTATCGAACAAATACTATATAGAGAAAATGAATCTCGAGAATTTTCATGAATTTTTAAAGGAACCTGCCAACCTGCATAGAGTGAGCTATCAGGAGTTAAAATCATTGGTAGCAGCTTATCCATATAGTACCAATCTTCGAATTCTACTTTTATTAAAAAGTAAGTTGGATAAGCACCCTGAATTAAGTCGAAATCTTTCCTTGGCTGCCACTTACACTGCAGATCGCTCATTGCTTTACAAAATAATGCATGACCCAACTTTGGCTATTTTGGCTCAAGAGGTTATCGAACAAGAAGATGTCTTAGAATTGATGGATTTGGAGAAAGTAGAAGCCATCATGAGCAAAGAGCACCCCATTGAGGAAGTTGCCAAAGAAATGCCTTTGCCAAAATTAAATGAAGACTCTCCTAGTTGGACTTCTGATATTTTTGAAGATGCCGCACCGATAGTTGGCGCAGCAGCGCCAGTAATGACGATGGATAGTTTTCTTAATTCTGTAGCTCAAGAGAATGAAATTGAAACTTTTGCAGATGATAAATCCGAAAATGAAGATATTGAAGTTTCAAAGCAAATGATTGTCAATTTTACAATAGATAATTATATAAGTTTTTCAACTGCAATGGATTCTTTTGAGTACAACAATGCACAAAAACTTGAAATTGTAACACCTGTAGTAAAGAGATATACCTACGAACGAGATTTAAAACCACGTCCAAAGGATTCTTTTTCGAGTTGGTTATCTCAATTTGAAAAAGATTTGAACCGTGAATTGGAAGTTCCAGACATTAATAAAAATATCGATAAAGTGGGGAACCATAAAATTGTACAAAACGTTAGAGAAGAATCAGAGGCACCAAAACCAAAAGAAGAAAAAATAAAGACACCAACCGCAAAAAAAGTAGCGGAACGAAGTTTGCACTTAAGTAATTCTATCGTTTCTGAAACACTTGCGACTTTACTCGTTAAACAGGAGAGATTTGGCAAAGCAATAGATATGTATCAAAAATTAAGTTTGAAATATCCTGAGAAAAGTCACATCTTTGCCGCCGAAATAGAAAAACTTAAAAATTTATAATATGAATGCATTAGTATTAATAACGATTTTGATTGCAATCGTTGCTGCGATGTTGATTTTCGTGATTTTGATTCAGAACTCAAAAGGTGGTGGATTGGATGCGACTTTCGGGGCAGGGCAAGCAAATCAAATGTTTGGAGCAGCGAAATCAACTGATTTTGTTGAAAAAGCAACTTGGTTTTTGGCTGCAGCTCTTTTCATCCTTTGTATTTTGGCTACCTATGCAGTAGGTGGTGGAGCTGAAGGAACTGAATTATTGTCTCAATAATTTACCAATTAAAACTTATAAAAAAAGCGGTATGAAGTTTTTCATACCGCTTTTTTTATGTCGAAGTTGTTTAGAAATTTATTGCTTGGCTACAAGCGGCAAATTTTATTATTGATCAGATACTTTGGTCCATTTTAATGACTCACCCAATTCAATTAAGAAATTTTCGTAATCAGTTAATTCTTGTGGTGCGTCAATGTTGTTTCTAATTTGATGTCTATCATTTCCAAAATGCAGGGTCGTGATAGTAAACGGTAAATCAGCAATAAACTTTCCATTGGGCGGACAAGTCTTTGGCATACTAAAATATCCAATATTTTGAGCTGCAGATAAAATAGCTGTGTATTCTTTTCCACTAATTGGTGCGGTGTATGTTCCAAGCATTTTTACATGCTTTTTGCCCTCGTATGTTGCTAATCCTTTTGCATCAAAAGTAATTTTGAAAGCAGGACATTTACCAAAACAAGGTGTTTTTTGGACAGAAGCACTTACAAATGCAGGTCTTGATACAGGAGGAATAATCTCTACGATTTCTTCACCTGAAGTTGCACTATTATCTTTTGGTTCTACTTCTGCTGATTCTATAATTTGGTTTGTTTTGGGAGTTTCTTTTACAACTTTTGTTGCTGTTTTTGGTGTACAAGCAAAAAACATAACTGAGCCTATCGCTATTAAAAAGAAAATAAATGTCTTCATGATTTGTAGTTTATGGTTCGTCAATTTGTAATTGATTAGCCTTTTATTTTAAAATGATTGATACTAAGTAGCGCGGTTTAGAGAATCGTTATTTTTTGACAGAGCAGATTTTTCGCTAATCAAGGCAAAAAATTACTGCATAGCCGAGCTACGAAATTATTTTTTTAACAAAGAGTAGCGTCAAATATGTTTGTCACCAATGTGTCGAATATTTAAGCCGTGCTACTTATCTACTCTAATGACGGAGAGAAACCTAAAATGTCAATTAAGTAGTCAGACAAAATTATGTTAGAAAAACTTTTTGAGCTATTTTTTTCGTCAATCAAGGCATTTTTTCTTTGCATATTCGTAGATACGGAACTAAAAAATCACGAAGAGTGGCGGAAAAAGAGCCGAAAAGTTATTAAGCTAATTCTGTCAGACTACTTATTTCTTCTTTTTCTTTTTTTGAGCTTGAGCCTTTTGTTGCTCTTTCATGGCCTCTTCCAATCGTTGTTGGAAAGCACTTTTCTTTTTCGGCTTCTTTTTATTGCCCTCTAACTCGTCCCGTAATTTGTCTTTATTTATGACATATTCCTTCGTTACGAGTGTTTGACCGATGTTGAACAAATTACTCATACACAAATAGGCAGTAAGTCCAGATGCAAAATTATTAAAAAAGAAAATGAACATTACTGGCATCGCATACTGCATATATTTCATAGCAGGTTGTGCTGAGTAATCCACCAATTTTGAGTTATACCAAGTGTAAATTAAAGTGGTCAAAACCCAAAGCAACGTAAATAGACTCACATGCTGGCCATAAAATGGAATCTCAAATGGCAGCATCGCAAACACATCAAATGAAGACAAATCACTTGCCCACAAAAATGGCTCTTGTCTAAATTCAATAGAACCAGGGAAGAACCGGTAAAGTGCAAACCAAATCGGCATTTGCAATACGACGGGTAAACAACCACCTAAGGGGTTTACCCCGTACTCCCTATACATTTTCATAGTCTCTACCTGCACTTGCTGTGCATCATCCTTGTATTTATCCTTCAGTTTGGCAATTTCTGGTTTCAGAATCGCCATTTTCGATTGAGAGTGGATCATTTTATAAGTAAAGGGGTAGAGTGTCAATTTTACAATAACAGTCAATACTAAAATCACAATCCCTTTTGAACCAATAAAACCAGAAAGAAAATTGAAAAGTGGACGAATAATCCACCTATTGATTGTTCCAAAAATACTCCATCCAAACGGCACAACATCTTCTAAGCTACTTCCAAATTTACTTAATCTCTCAAACTCATTTGGGCCGTTATAAAACGACATCTGTACACCACCAGCATTAATCGGAATCTTAATCGAACTAGTTATTTTTTTTAAATCAGATTCTTTTTCATCCAAAGTTTGAGTCGCTAAATTTGCGCTAGCAAAAGTACCTTCTGCCATCAATGTTGAATTGAAAAATTGATTAGAATTTGAAACCCATTTTACTTTTTCAGAAATGTTCTCTTCATCATCTGAAGTACAACTACAGTAAGTCGGATCCTCATCCGCTTCCTTATAATAAACGGTAGAATAGTTACGCTCATATTGTTCATTCAACTCAAGTTTATCCAACCAATTCACCCAATTCAAAGTAATATTTTGAGCGTTCATATCAGACTCTAAGCCATTGAAATTTAAAGCGTAATCACAAGCGTAAGAACTATCTTTCAGTGTGTATTTTTGTTGGAAAATTTTTCCATTATTTGCTTTCGCGGAAAAGGTAATGGTGTTGCCACTTTGAACACCTTCAAAAAACAAATCACTGGATTTGATGGTACCTGTACCATTCATTGGCAACAAATACTCAAATTTATTCTTACGGTCTTCCAATAGCCTTAACGGAATTTTAGTCTCATTTCCTAAAGAATCAACTTCCAGTTTATGGTACTTTTTTAATAAAACATCCTTAATAATACCACCTTTGTTCGAAAAGGTTATTTCGACTAAATCATTAGATAATTTATAAGTCTGTTCATTCCCAATTGAAGCACCTGCAAATAAGCCAAACTTTCCAGAAGCTTGTGCCATTTTAACCGAATCTGGCAATTCAACTGCAGCATCATTATTTGTTACTAAATCTTTAGTTTGCTTAGTTTGAGCGAGACTATCCGCTACAATTCGAACTCTTTCCAAGGAGTCTCTTGTTTTTATTTCAGCTAATTCAGCAGGGGTTGGTGCAGTAGTATATTGCCAAACCATCAAAATCAAAAAAATAAGGATAAACCCAGTGACCGTATTGCGATCCATGTAGAATAAGAATTTATTAATGAATAAAAGGCGGGGACATTAAAGCGGCGCAAATGTACAATTTTGATTCCTTTGAAAAGGAATAACTAATATGAATGTTTTGAAATAGTAGATAAAGGAAAGAAATGAGGCGAAAAAGAGCTAAAAACACCTGAATTTGGCCCTCTCGAATGTCTAAATTGTGCATGTAATTACTATCTTTGCACGTTTTTAAAAAATAGCCAATTTGGCTCATTTTACTTGAGAAAATCAAAATAAATAAATGGCATCAGAATCTAAGATTATACCAGTAAATATCGAGGATGAAATGAAGTCAGCGTACATTGATTATTCAATGTCGGTGATTGTTTCCAGAGCACTTCCAGATGTTCGTGATGGTTTAAAACCAGTTCATAGAAGGGTCCTATTTGGGATGAATGAACTGGGATTGACCTATAGTAAGTCTCATAAAAAATCTGCACGTATTGTTGGAGAAGTACTTGGTAAGTATCACCCTCACGGTGACACCTCTGTCTATGACTCCATGGTAAGAATGGCACAAGATTGGTCGCTAAGATATCCCTTAGTTGACGGACAAGGGACTTACGGTTCTATGGACGGTGATAGTCCTGCAGCGATGAGATATACAGAGGCAAAATTGACTAAAATTGCAGATGAAATTCTTTCTGATATAAAAAAGGATACTGTTGATTTTCAATTGAACTTTGATGATTCGTTGGAAGAACCAACTGTTTTGCCAACAACTATTCCCAACCTTTTGATGAATGGAGCTTCGGGTATTGCGGTTGGGATGGCAACCAATATGATGCCTCACAACCTTTCAGAAGTTTGTGATGGAATCAAAGCCTATATTATCGACAATGATATTGATACTGATGGATTGATGGAGCATATCAAGGCGCCTGATTTTCCAACCGGAGGTATTATTTATGGAATGTCTGGAGTAAAAGAAGCTTTCGAAACGGGTAGAGGAAGAGTCATTTTAAGAGGAAAAGCAGAAATTGAAGCTGATAAGAGTGGAAAAGAAACCATTATTATTACAGAAATTCCTTATCAAGTTAATAAGGCAAATTTGGTTATTAAAATAGCTGAATTGGTTACCAGTAAAAAAATTGAAGGAATAACTGACGTAAGAGATGAGTCAGATAGAAATGGCGTAAGAGTGGTTGTTGAGGTAAGAAGAGATGCAATGGCAAGTGTGATTTTGAGCCAACTTTATAAATACACTCCACTTCAAACTTCTTTTGGTGTAAACAATGTTTGTTTGGTTAATGGTCGTCCAAGACTTTTAAATCTTAAGCAAATTATTGAAGAGTTTGTAAAGTTCCGACAAGAAGTCATTGTTCGTAGAACTCAATATGACCTAAGAAAGGCTTTAGAAAGAGCGCATATACTTATTGGATTGCTAATTGCCATCGATTACATCGATATGGTAATTGATTTGATCAGAGCATCAAAAAATCCCGAAGAGGCGAAAATCGCCTTGATGAAAGGAGAATTCATAAAAGATAAGAAGAAATTCTTTGAGCAATTTAATCCACTCATCGAAATTCAATCTGAAGACCTTTTTCCAGAGGATGGAAATGTGATGACTGAGCTGCAAGCTAAAGCAATTTTAGCGATGCAACTTTCAAAACTTACAGGTCTTGAAAGAGAAAAAATCAGAGCCGAATACGATGAATTGTTACTAAAAGTCGAAGACTTAAGGGGGATTTTGGAAGATTCAGATTTCCAAATGGCAATGATTGTCGAAGAATTAGAAGATATTAAAGAAAGATTTGGAGATGAAAGAAGAACCGAAATCACTTATGATGACGGTGAGATTAATATCGAAGACATGATTCCAAATGAAGAAGTAGTAATCACTATTTCTAATTTAGGATATATCAAAAGAACCTCTATGGACGAATATAGGGTTCAAAGTAGAGGAGGAACTGGATCACGTGGAACGAAAACAAGAAACGAGGACTACGTTGAACACATGTTCACTGCGACCAATCATAATTATCTTCTGCTATTTACCGAGCAAGGGAAAGTACATTGGATGAGGGTTTACGAGATTCCAGAAGCATCCAAAACTGGTGCTGGTCGGGTCATTCAGAACCTATTAGCAATACCTAAGGATGATAAGGTGCGTGGATATATTAAAATCCAAGATCTAAAAGACGAGGAATTCTTAACTAATCATTATTTGATATTCGCAACGCAAAAAGGTATCGTTAAGAAAACTTCGCTTGATGCATACAAACGACCACGACAAGGTGGAATTGTGGCAATATCTATCAATGAAGGTGATCAACTTTTGGATGTTGCATTAACAAATGGAGCGACTCAAATCTTCATTGCTTCAAGAAGTGGAAATGCGATTCGATTTGATGAAGCGAAGGTCAGACCAATGGGTCGAACCGCGACGGGCGTTAGAGGAATCATGCTAAAAGGAGATGGTGATAAAGCAGTCGGAATGATTAGCCTTGATCCAAGTGACGAAGAAACTGCGATTTTGGTAGTATCTGAAAAAGGAAATGGAAAACGTACCAAATTCTCTGAGTACAGATTGACCAATAGAGGTGGAAAAGGTGTCAAAACAATAGAGGTAACCGAAAAAACTGGTGGCTTGGTTGCCATTAAGGCAGTTAACCCAGAAGACCATTTAATGATTACTACCAAAAATGGGGTAATGATCAGAATGCCTTTGGACGAGATTAGAGTAATGGGACGTGCAACTCAAGGAGTGAGAGTTATTAGATTGTCAAAAGGTGATGAAATTGCTGATGTAACAAGAATTGCTGATCCAGAAGAAGAGGAAGAAATTATAGTTGAAGAAGGCACAGAAAGCACTGATTCAAAGACAGAAAATACAACATCAGAAGGCACTGACGAAACAACTGATACTTCAGAAGAAGGAGCAGATGACGAAAATTCTGAAGAGTAAATACGTTTTTAGAGCTTGTTTAACTTTCCTCGGTTTCGCGTAATCATGGAATTTTAAACAAGCTCTAATATTAACAACTATATAACACCTATTCCTCCATATTTTTGACTTCCAGTTATAACAAAAACTATTTGTCCATCGTCCTTTAGGAGGACACATAACATTCATAAAATTTTTAACAAAAATATTTTCCGTATGAAAAGCGTACTTTTCGGATTACTTTCAATCTTATTTATTTCGACTTCAATTCAAGCGCAGGACATCGCTCCTGCCAAAGCACTCAAGAAAGCTGGAAAAGCTTTAAGTAGCTTTAATTTGAACCCAGCTGACAACAGTGACAAACTTAAGCAAGCAGTTTCGATGCTTGA
This sequence comes from uncultured Saprospiraceae bacterium, assembly GCA_938010715.1. Lineage (GTDB taxonomy): Bacteria > Bacteroidota > Bacteroidia > Chitinophagales > Saprospiraceae > JAGQWW01. Next base: position 15,741 of record CALLVG010000232.1, on the reverse strand, counting down.
TATTGCAATGACTTCAGAAGAGTTAAAAGCAACTCCAGCCTTGTGGTTAAAAGCAGGTGAAATTTATAACGCAGTATCAGGTGAAGAAAATTCAGCTTTTCAAATTGCGAATATTAAAGGAGAAGGAAAAAGCTTCAAGTTCACTGATTTTACTTCCGCTTTGAAGGCATTGAGTGCTTATCAACAAGTTTTGAAACTTTCTCCAAAGAAATTTCAAACAAAAGCAGCACTTAAAGGCCTTCAAGAAAATGTTGGCTACCTCAACGCTTTGGCAAATGCAAAAATAGCTGGTGAAAATGCAGATTACGCAGGTGCTTATGACTTGTTAGAGGGTGTAAATACAATTCGTGAAACTTTAATCAGCAACAATAAAAAAGATATTTTCACTGAAGAAGGTGCTGCTGAGCAAAACATGCTTTTAACAGCCTACGCTGCAAATGCTGCTGGTAAAGTTGACCGCTCAAAAGAGCTTTTTGGTAAATTAGTAAACGGAAAAAAACCAAGTGCACAAGTTTACAAAATGTACCATGATGTTCTTTCTTCAACAAATGATCCTAAAGCTGACGAGGTTTTAGCTGCCGCTCAAGAAGCATATCCAAATGATAAAGAGTTGCTTTTTTCGGAAATCAACAAATTGATGAAATCAGACCAATATGATAAATTGGAAGGTAAATTGAAAGCTGCAATTGATGCAGAGCCAGAAAATGCATCTGTCCGTAACGTAATGGGTGATGTTTATCAAAAATTAGCTACTGCTCAAAAAGAAGCTGGTAATAAAGAAAGAGCCGCTGAGTATTTCCAATCAGCAATTGCAAGTTACGAGAAAGCTTTAGAGCTTGATCCAACCTCCGCTTATTCTACTTACAGTATTGGGTCTTTATACTACAACGACGCTGCTGCAATTGTTCCAATTATGAACGGATTGGGAACTTCAAAAGCAGAGACAAAGCAATTTGATGCTTTAAAAGCTGAAATGATTAGTTTGTTTGACAAAGCATTACCTTATTTCTTAAAAGCAGAAGCTGCTGACAAGAATGATAGAAATACATTGATTGCATTGAAAGAAATCTATGCTCGTAAAAATGATTACGCAAAATCAGGTGAGTACAAGAAAAGATTAGAAGCTTTAGAAAATAAATAATCTGAGCTCAAATTAAATAAAGAGGCAGTTTCCAAAACAGGAAACTGCCTTTTTTCGTTGAAAAAATCATGGTAAAATCCCATATCGTTTTAAGTTGGTTTTTGGTCATAATTACAATCACTTTGTTTGTTCTTCCTATTTATTGTCAAAAAGAACAAAGCCTTCATTTTCTTCAAAATTCAGATTCACTTCATCAAAAAAGGTTATTGATAAGTGCTTCAACTGGTTTTGGAATCTATGCAGGTACCTCAGTTGGACTGTGGCAGGCTTGGTATAAAAACAATGAAATCAGTAAATTCCAATTTTTCAATGATATGAAAGAATGGAATCAATACGATAAAGCAGGCCATTTGATGGCAGCCTATGGAATTTCTTATTTTGCTCATGAAGGTGCAAAATGGACTGGAATGAAGAAAAAACAAGCGTTATGGACAGCTTTTGGAGTTGGGGCAGGCATTCAAGCTACGATTGAGGTTATGGATGGCTTTTCGAAAAAATGGGGTTTCTCCATCGGAGATATTGCGTTTAACACAGCGGGTTCAGCCATTTTTGTTGCTCAAGAGTATAAATGGAATGAACAGCGCATCGTCTTCAAAGCCTCAACGAATAAGTTCGATTATCCAAAAGGGTTTGCTGAATCAAATGGAGTTCAATATTCGATAAAAAGAAGGGCGGATGAATTGTACGGAACGGGTACATTTGAGAAATTTTTCAAAGATTATAATGAGCAAAATGTTTGGGCATCTGTCAATGTTTGGTCTTTTTTAAAAGAAAGAGAAAGCTCCAAATTTCCGAAATGGCTTAATATTTCGGTCGGGTATGGAATCGGAAATATTTATGGAGGTTTTCAAAATGAATGGCAAGATGACCAAGGAAATATTTTCAATATTGATAATACATATCCTCGATATCGCCAATACTTACTGGCCTTCGATATTGACACGAGTAAATTGAATATTAAAAACCGTTATCTAAAAACAATCGTAAAGTCTTTGAATTGGATAAAAATACCTTCTCCTGCTTTGGAATACAATACACTCGGACAATTCAAATTTCATCCAATTTATTGGTAGAAAAAACTTCTTTTATTTCTCATCCAAATAACTAAATTCGCCATTCTTAAAAAATAGGAATCATAAAGTCATTTTTTAAAAGACTTTCAAAATAAAAAATAATATGTCTGTACATAAGGAAGCAAAAAGAATCACTACACACATTCTTCAGTCTATGAAGGATAATGGTGAGAAAATCGCAATGCTCACCGCCTACGATTATTCGATGGCAAGAATTTTAGATGAAGCGGGGATTGACATCCTTTTAGTTGGTGATTCTGCTTCCAACGTCATGGCTGGACACGAAACAACTTTACCAATTACCCTGGATCAAATGATTTATCATGCTTCTTCTGTTGTAAGAGGCATAAAAAGATGTTTCGTGGTGGTTGACTTGCCTTTTGGATATTACCAAGGAGACTCGAAATTGGCTTTGAAATCCGCGATTCGAATCATGAAAGAATCTGGAGCACATGGTGTGAAATTGGAAGGCGGAGCCGAAGTAATTGACTCCGTAAAAAGAATTTTGACTGCTGGAATTCCAGTGATGGGACACTTGGGATTGACTCCACAGTCCATCTATAAATTTGGAACGTACACGGTTCGAGCAAAAGAAAATGAAGAAGCCAAAAGACTTTTATCTGATGCTGTTTTACTGGAAAAGTCAGGGTGTTTTGGAATTGTTTTAGAAAAAATTCCTGCAAAACTGACCACGAAAGTTGCCAAAAAAGTAAAAATTCCAATTATCGGAATTGGTGGAGGTGGAGGAGCAGACGGTCAAGTTTTGGTTACGCATGATATGGTTGGAATTACCAAAGATTTTAAACCAAGATTTTTGAGGAGATATGCAGATCTATTTAATGTTATGAAAGAAAGCACAGAGAGTTATATTAAAGATGTAAGAAGTGGTGATTTTCCAAATGACAAAGAACAATACTAAGTTTAATGAATTCAACAGTTAAGAAAATACTGGTTGGCTTACTTATTTTGGGGGTGATAGGTGGAGTTTTTGGTTATCAAAAATATACGGCATTTTTTGGTGCAAATGTTCCTTCTGAACTCAAGAAGGAGTTTATTGAAATACCGACTGGAAGCACCTTTGTACAAATAACAGAAAGTCTTGTAAATCAGGGTTTTATCAATGACAAAGTGTCTTTTGAGGAGGTCTCCGAACGACTTAAGTACAAACGTGAAAAAATGAGAACTGGCAGATTCAAAATTGAGCCAGGATGGAGTAATGTAGATTTGGTTCGACACCTCAGAAACGGAAAACAAGCGCCCGTTAAACTTGTCCTAACCCATGCTAGACTTTTAGAAAATATTGCAGCTAAAGTTTCTAAATTTATCGAACCTGATTCAATTAATATTCTCAATACTTTTATGAATAATGAAATTCAGAAAAAGTATGGATATACGACTGAAACACTCCCTGCTTTTTTTATACCAAACACTTATGAATTTTTCTGGAATACTTCCGCAGAAGGATTTATGGAACGTATGAAAAAGGAAAATGACAAATTTTGGAATAAAGAAAATCGGCTTGAAAAAGCAAAAAAAATAGATTTAACACCAAATGAAGTTTATACACTTGCAAGTATTGTCGAAAAAGAAACTAACCAAAATTCAGAAAAGAAACGAATGGCAGGGGTTTATTATAACCGGCTGAAAATTGATATGCCTTTACAAGCAGATCCAACTTTAGTTTTTGCGACAAGAGATTTTACAGCAAAGAGAATATTAAACAAACATAAAAATATTGATTCGCCCTACAATACTTATAAATATGCAGGTTTACCACCTGGGCCAATCAGTATGGCATCAATTCCAAGTATTGATGCTGTTCTCAATCATGAGCAACATAAGTACTTATATTTTTGTGCAAAGCCAGATGGAAGCGGTTTTCATGATTTTGCAAAAACGCTGGCACAACACAATGTGAACGCCAGAAATTACCATCGCGAACTAAATAGAAGAGGACAATATCGATGAAAAAACCATACGTAATCGGCGTTTGCGGAGGCAGTGGATCAGGTAAAACTTCCTTCATAAAAGCAGTAAATGCTGCTTTTTCAGAAAAATCGCTTTGTGTTTTTTCGATGGATGAATATTACAAACCTCGAAAGGAACAGAAATCCGATGAAAAAGGAATCAAAAATTTTGATTTGCCTTTTTCCATAGACAAAAAGGCATTCCGAAGAGACTTGAAAAAGTTGATTAATGGTGAAATTGTAAACAAAAAAGAATACACTTTCAACAACAAAAATGCACGACCTAAAAATTTAGTATTCAAACCCGCTCCAGTCATTTTGATAGAAGGGCTTTTTATTTTTCATTATAAAAAAATAGCCGAATTACTTGACTTGAAGATTTTCATAGATGCAAAAGAAAATCTCAAAGTGGTAAGAAGGATTAAACGAGACGGCCAAGAGAGAAATTACCCATTGACAGATGTTTTATATCGATATGAAAATCACGTTTTACCAGCTTACGAAAAATACATCGAACCCTATAAGGACACTTCTCATTTAGTCATAAAGAACAACGAAAATTTTGAAAATGGCCTCGAAGTAATAAAGGGATTTATTAATAATAAAATTAAGCCTTAAATTGCTTCAAAAATCACCAATGACTCGTTTCAAACTAATTCTATTTTTGTTTATTCCATTTCTTGGAAATGCTCAAGTTCAGCAAGGAACGACTTCTTTGGCAGGTGGACTTGTTTTTAGTAGAACCAATAGCATTTCTAATTTCCGTTCGGAAGTAACAGGCGTTTCTCCTGGAGTTGGCTACTTTCTCACTGATAATTTTGGATTGACTGGCGGGTTTTCTTTCGCCAAAACAAAAATCACTGAAAAGCTCTCTGACAGTGCGGGTGATATTAGAAATACTGGACTGAATGGTTTAAATTTATTTGTAGGAGCAAGACTATATTTTCCGTTTTTGGATTATCGTACTTTTGGACAATTGGATATTATCAATGAAAATCTCAATGCTGAGTTAAACGGAACTGAATTAATTGATAGAAATACTTTTAATTCCAAAATTAGTTTTGGTGCCAATGGCTGGCTCAGTGACAACATTTCCATAGAAGGAATTGTCAAGTATAATTTTTTGAGAAAAAGGTCGATTGAAGATAGAGTGCATGTCGGCAAAGGCCCACTTGAAATCTTTTTCGACATCAAACCATTTGTAAACACAGGTTGGACAGAAGCATCTGGCAACGCAGAAGAATTTCTTGCAACTGCAAGTGTCAATGTAGGCGGAACTGCGGGCTTCAGTCATTCTTTAAAAGGAAATCAAACCATCATAAATGGCCAACAAAGTGATAATCCTACTTTAAAACTTTGGTTTCAACCAAAATATGGCCGCTTTATTTTTGAAAATGCTTTGGCTGGAATGGAAGCCAATATTAGCTATGAAGATAATAATTTGAATAGTCCTATTTCAATTGCGGTTGCTCCATATTTTAGATATTATATTAGAGTTTCAGAAGGATTACAAGTTGTTCCAAACATCAGCTATATCTATAATGATTTGACCTTTAGACAAAAACTTTTGGGAACCACTACAAAAACACAGACCTATCAGTTCGTACCGGGTTTGGGGCTTCATACATTTTTGAGCGATGGAATTGGTTTATTTGGAAATGGAATTCTAAGTTTGAAAAGGGAGCCTAAAAATGCAAATCCAGATTTTAGAAAATCTACCATTCTACAATTTGAATTAGGTTTGGAATATTATCTTAGCGCAAATTAACAAACTATATATGCCAAATTTTTCAGATACGTCATTAAATAACATTGTTGAATTGAGAGGAATTGACCAGTCTTATGATAATGGTCGAGTAGAGATTATCAAAGGAATGGATTTATTGATAGAAGACAAACCAGCACAAGGTCAGTTTGTAGTTATTTTAGGAATGTCCGGTTGTGGGAAGTCAACAGTGCTCCGATATATAGCGGGTTTGCAAAAACCGACAGCAGGTTCTGTTCTGATAAATAATAAAGAAGTTTCGGAAGACAATAGGGTAGCAATGGTTTTTCAACAATACAGTTCGCTTCCATGGATGACTGTCTTGGAAAACGTTTCTCTTGCATTAGATTTTAAAGGCATTTCTGATAAAGAGAAAAAAGAAAAAGCAATGGAAATGATTGAACTCGTCGGTTTGGCAGGTCATGAAAATAAATTTGCTCAATATCCAACCCTTTCCGGAGGACAACTTCAACGAATTGCGATTGCCAGAAGTTTGATCGCTAACCCAGAGATTTTATTGATGGACGAGCCGTTTGGAGCACTGGACATCAATACACGATTGCAAATGCAAGATTTATTAACTGGGCTTTGGCATAAATTTCATCCAACAATCATTTTTGTAACACACGACATTTCTGAAGCAGTTTATTTGGGAGACGATATTTATATCATGAAATCAGCTCCATCAAGATTTGTTGAACATATCAAAGTTGACTTGCCTTTTGAAAGAACGAGAAATATCAAACGCGACCCAAGATTTGTTGAATTGGTTCATCAAGTCGAAGATACGATGGTGAGAGTCGCAGAAATGGGCTAAAGTCTATTTTTTCTCTTCCTCAATAAATGATCGGCTATAACCAAAGCGGTCATTGCCTCTACAATTGGTACTGCTCGTGGAACAACACAGGGATCATGTCTTCCTTTTCCAGCCAAAGTAACTGCTTCTCCTTTTGTATTAACTGACTTTTGTTCAGGAATAATTGTTGCAACGGGTTTAAATGCAGCTTTAAAATATATTGGCATTCCGTTAGAGATGCCTCCTTGAATCCCTCCTGAGTAATTTGTTTTTGTAATGATTTTCTCTCTCTCTTTTACAAAAATATCATTGTGTTCTGAACCCCGCATGGTCGCTGCCTCAAAACCACTTCCTATCTCAAAACCTTTGCAGGCATTTATGGAAATCATCGCTTTTGCCAATTCAGCATGTAATTTATCGAAAACTGGTTCACCCAAACCAGTTGGGCAATTTTGAACAACGCAAGTAATTGTTCCACCAACCGTATCGCCTTCTTTTTTTATTTTCTTTATGAAATTTTCCATCATGAGAGCCGTTTCGGTGTCTGGACATCGAACGATATTCGATTCAATTTTAGAGAAATCTATTTTTTCTATTTTTTTATCTAAAACGATAGAACCAACCTGACTTACAAAGGCATTTATTGTAATTGAAGAATGTGCTAAAAATAACTTGGCAATTGCTCCTGCTGCAACTCGGCAAGCAGTTTCACGAGCGGAGGAACGACCTCCGCCTCGATAATCTCTTATCCCATATTTTTCTGTAAAGGTGAAATCTGCGTGAGAGGGGCGAAATTTTTCGGAGATATGGGAGTAATCTTTTGAACGAGCATCTTTATTTTTTATTAAAATACCAATTGGAGTACCCGTTGTAACGCCTTCAAATACACCTGATAGCAATTCTACCACATCAGATTCTTTCCGCTGGGTCACGATGCTTGATTGACCAGGACGACGACGAGCCATTTCATTTTGAATAAAATCTAAATCTATCTCTAAACCTGCTGGACAACCATCAATGATAGCACCAATTGCTGGTCCATGTGATTCTCCAAATGTGGTTACTTGGAAGGCCTTCCCAAAAGTGTTTCCTGACATAATAGTGAGTCAATTTATCAATTAAGTATTACTCAAAAAATAATTATTCAAATTTGTTACAATTTATTCTTTACATGTTCCTTATTTCTATTTATTCGTTTCCATTTTCGAACCCTCATTCGAGCATTCTTGTATGGAGAAGAGGAATTCAATTGAATCATTCTTCCCATTGTATAATTTTTATACCAATTAGTACCATATAAATCTTCATCTGAGGACTTTTCAACTAAGTTCAAAATTGAGTTAACGACCTCTTCCAATTTTTTTAAAGATTCTTCAAAATCTAATGCCCCATAATCCGAATAGAATCTTTGAGCCAATGAACCTAATTCTGTCCATTTATAACCATCATCTGGAAAATTTGGTTGAGAACCGCTTTGGATAATTGAATTCCATTTTAAAACCAATTCACCCCAACCAATCAAATAGGCGACTAAATTTGCAACACTCATTTGGGTGTTCCTCGAATGACCAGCCAATTCCTTTTTGAAAAATAAATTAGGATGAAGATCAACTAAATCAGCCTTTAACTTTTGATAAGAACTGCGGATATCCATCAATAATTCGTTTTTGTCGCGGGGAATTGCCAATTATATAGAATTTTCGTGTCGTTAAAATAACCAAACAAGATTTGTCTTCGTAAACACAAACAAAGGAACCCAAAAACACTGGTATAAACCTATCTTTGCGACCTAATTTTGAAAAATATAGAATCAAACATGAATATTAAGCAAATTTTATTTTTAACGCTTTTCTTTTTGATGAGCGGATTTCTTTTTTCACAAAAAGGAACCGTGAGAGGAAATGTTTTTGAAGCTTCGAATGGCGAACCTTTAGAGTTTGTAAATGTATCGCTCGAAGGAACCACCTACGGTGCGACTTCAGATGTAGATGGTTTTTTCTCGCTTACTGGAATCCCAAGTGGAGAATATAATCTGGTTGCACAGTTCATTGGCTACGAAAGTGTTTCCATACCAATTACCGTAAAAACTGGAATCGTTTATAAGCAAATCCTCATAAAAGAGGGCGGCGTAGAATTGGAAGGCGTAGAAGTCTCTGCTCGCAAAACGACCGCACGATCAGATGTTCAGGTATCTAAAATATCAGTTTCTTCTTCTCAAATCAAATCGCTGCCATCTACAGGTGGCGTTGCTGACATTGCGCAATATTTACCAGTTTTGCCAGGAGTCATTGTCAGTGGAGATCAGGGAGGACAATTATACATTCGTGGAGGTTCACCTATTCAAAACAAAATTCTTTTGGATGGGATGACCATTTATAACCCATTTCACTCAATAGGATTTTTCTCTGTATTTGAAACGGAGGCCATCAAAAGTGTGGATGTTTTGACTGGAGGTTTTAATGCAGAGCATGGCGGAAGAATTTCGGCTGTTGTTGACATCAAAACCAGAGAAGGAAATAAAAAAAGATTAGCGGGTAAGGTTGGTGCAAGTCCTTTTCAAACAAGAGCAATTGTCGAAGGGCCATTGAAAAAATTGGATGAAACAGGCAGTGGAGGTAGCTCCTCTTTTCTTCTAACTGCGAAGCAAAGTCTTTTGGCTGAATCTTCAAAATCGTTATATACCTATGTTGATTCAGCTGGTCTGCCTTACAACTTTACTGACCTTTACGGAAAGCTTTCTTTCATGGCAAAAAATGGTAGTAAGTTGAATCTTTTCGGTTTTAATTTCAATGATAAAGTAAACTTCCAAAATGTTGCTGATTTAAATTGGCAAACAAATGGCGCTGGTCTGAATTTTAGTTTATTACCTCCGAGTTCCAATATTTTGGTAGGTGGTTCTGCTGCTTATTCAGATTACGATATTTCACTTCAAGAAGGGGAAGGTTTACCTCGAACCAGTAAAATTACAACCTACAATATTGTACTTGACTTTACTTATTTCGGTGCTTCGAGTGAAGTGAACTATGGACTTGAATTCAACGGGTTCAATACGGAATTTGCCTTCAATAACTTTTTAGGATTAACCATTGATCAAAGAGATTTCACAACTGAAATTGCTGGTTTTGTTCAATATAAAAAAACAATCGGAGATTTAATTATTGAGCCAGGTCTGAGAGGACAATATTATGCGTCTCAATCTGAGTTTTCGCTTGAACCAAGAATTGGATTGAAATACAACATCACGGATTATTTAAGATTCAAACTGGCTGGTGGTTTGTATTCTCAAAATTTAGTGAGTACCGTTAACGAAAGAGATATTGTAAATCTGTTTGTCGGCTTTTTGGCTGGACCAGAGGAAACTATTTTCAAACCTGATGGAACACCTGCGGATCATAGAATCCAAAAATCAATTCATGGTATCGTAGGGTTAGAAGCAGATTTGAGCAAAAAATTGGAGCTAAATGTTGAGCCATACTACAAAGGTTTCACGCAGCTTATTAATTTGAATAGAAACAAGTTATCAGGTTCGGATCCGAATTTCTCAACTGAAACTGGATTGGCTTATGGAATCGATTTTTCATTGAGATACGATCATAAAAACACGTATGCTTGGGCGACTTATTCTCATGCTTACGTGAATCGTGATGATGGCCAACAAGTTTATCCAACCAATTTTGATAGAAGACATAATGTCAATTTATTGGTGACACAAACTTTCGGAAAAGATAAATCATGGTCTGCAAGTGCGCGTTGGAATTATGGGTCAGGATTTCCATTCACTTTGACCCAAGGTTTTTATGGATTGTTTAATTTCTCAGATGGAATCAATACAGATTACATTTCAGGAAATCCGCAATTGGGAACTATTTTCGATGAAAAAAGAAACGCAGGAAGGCTTCCTGACTATCATAGATTAGATTTGTCATTGACTAAGAATCTCAAATTTTCCGAACACTCAGAATTGGATGTGATTGCAAGTATAACAAATGCTTATGACCGTGATAATATTTTCTTTTTCGATAGAATAGAATATAAACGAGTCAATCAGTTGCCGATATTACCAAGTTTGGCGGTTGATTTTTCTTTCTAAAATGATAGAAAAAATCTGTACAAGAATAAAGTCTATCAAAAGAGGGAGGGTTACAAAATTGGTAATCCTCCCTCTTTTATATTAAATTTGAGTATTCGATTTTCTCAACTGATTTTTATTATCACTATTTCTCAATAGAAATTTCATAAAATGAGACAGCTTTTCATCATTTTCTGGGGATTAATTTTCGGGGTAGCAACCTTGGCGCAGCCTCCCGTAAAGTCTTCCTATATTTCTATTTTCAATAGTGACAATGATGATTTGTTTTTACCTAAACAAGACATCATCACACAACCTCCAAGCTTCTCTGTTCGCTCTATGGCAGAGTGGGAAGAATTGGAAGCTATTGCCGTCACTTGGGATTTAGATTATTCCTTTGGTAAGAAAAAAGTTATCGCAGATATCATCTCTCATGCCAAGGAAGAAGTTCAGGTTTTGATTTTTTGCGCTGGTAAAAATTTCAGTAATATTATTGGTAGGGTAAAGTTGGATCTGCAAGACTTGGGTTTTTCTGATTTTGATAATTTAATTTTTAATGAAACTGATTTTGATGAACGGGTGTGGATTAGAGATTTTGGAGCTCATACAATTTATAAAAACGATGTAGAATCCAGATTTTTGATTGATTGGCTTTACCCATCTCAATTTGAAAATGCAGATGAAAAAGTGCCTTCGTCTATGTCCTCTTTTTATCAAACTGACCTATTCGCCACCACAACAGCTCCCTATGATTTAAGATTTGACGGAGGAAATTTATTGACCGATGGACTCGGAATGGCAATCACCTCTACTCATATTTATGATGACAATATCTATGATGAGAGCACCATTGATTGGATAATGGGAGAGTTTCTCGGGTTTGAAAATTTCATCAAACTCCAAAAACTTCCTTACAACGAAATTCATCACGTTGATATGCACATGCGTTTGTTGGATGAAGAGACGATTTTGGTTGGAGAATTTCCAGAAGGTGTTGCCGATGGCCCACAAATTGAAGAAAACTTAGACTACTTAATTTCAAATTTTAAAACTTCATTTGGGACTGATTTTAAGATACATAGAATCCCAATGCCTGCTGATGAAAATGGCCAATTTGCCGATGAAAATGGTGCTTGCAGTAAAAAAGGAATGGGCTGTTATTACACCTATACCAATGCTTTTTTTATAAATGAATTGATATTAGTACCAATATATTTTGACGGAAACGGAATGGACGAAATCGCATTAAAGAAATGGGAAGAACTTATGCCTGGTTATAAAATTGTTGGTATTGATTGTTCAGAAATCATTAAAGAATATGGAGCTATTCATTGCGTAACCAAAGAAATTGGAGTGGCTGAGCCACTACGTATTATTCACAAAAAATTGGAATCAGCTTGCGAAAACGAACCAATAAAAATTGAAGCAAGATTGCAGCATAAATCTGACATGAAAGCCGCTCAAGTATTTTATAGCGTGAATGAAAATGCGAATTTCGACGCAGTTGATATGACTCGTACCAATGGCGAAAATTGGGAAGTTGAATTACCTGCTTTTTCTGCTGGGACAAAAATTTCCTATTACATCAACGCTACTGCCAATAATGGGAAAACTATCAATCGACCAATGGTAGGAGAGCGGGGCCCTTGGAAAATAGAAGTAGATTGTAAATCTGTATCTACTAAAAATAAAATCCTTTCAAATAAATTCAAAATCTTTCCAAATCCAACAAAAAAAGCATTTCAAATTGAAACAGGTCTTAACGCCAAATCGAAAGTAACCATTTTTGACTATTCAGGAAAAGCAATTCTAAATCTGGAAGAATATGATTTTCAATCAAAAATTAATACTTCCAATTTATCAAATGGAATCTATTTAGTAAAAATTGATTTTAATAAAAATTCAATTTATAAAAAATTGATTATCAACGATTAGCGGTCGTTTCTAATTATCTAAAAACCTTGTCTTTCGATTTAGGTTTATAGATTTCAAGGCCATCCATACACTACTATCGCTGTAGAATTTTCATCTCTTAAGTATTACTCAAAAAATAACTTCCCTCTTCAATTCAAAAAATTAACTCGAAAAACCTCATTATCAATTACTTTTCCTTCACTAATTTTTTGGAATCGGGAACTTATTTTTTGAGCGTTTCTAAGCCAGAAACATAGTAAGTTCTTTTTTGATAGAAATTTTAATTATGATGAAAATACATCTTATTTTAAATTTTAATCTATCATAATGAATACAAGTGTTACTTTCGTGCTTCTATTTTGTCAATAGAACCAAACTTGACAAAAACAAAAAAGATTTAACAATGGAGAAAACGAATGTTTTAATTGTAGGAGCAGGGCCAGGAGGATGTGCAACAGCGATGAAATTGAATAAGCAAGGAATGAATTGCGTATTGGTAGATAAGGCATCGTTTCCAAGAGATAAGGTCTGTGGTGATGCGATTAGTGGAAAAGCAATTACGATTCTAAATCGAATTGACCCGAATATCATCAAAAGACTCAAAGCGACTGAAACGGCAATTGATATTTGGGGGATTAGACTGGTTGCTCCCAATGACAAATCGGTTGATGTTCCTTTCAAATCCTCTTACGATAAAGATGCAGAACCTTCTCCTGGTTATGTAGCGACACGCGTAGATTTCGACAATTTTTTGGTGGAAGAAGTGAAAAAATGCGACCTCGTTGATTATAGAGATTGTATTAATATCACTAAAATTGAAAAGACCGAGAACGGTTTTTATGTCGAGGACAAAACAGCAGATTTCAAAATGGAGTGCAAAATGCTAATAATGGCAAATGGTGCTCAATCTCAGTTTACTCGTAAGTATGTTGGAATCGAAAAAGACCCCGCACATTACGCAGCAGCGGTAAGAGGTTATTATAAAAATGTCTCTGGTTTTCATCCCGATGGTTTTATCGAATTACATTTCATTGAAGATTATATCCCTGGGTACTTTTGGGTTTTTCCTCTTCCGGGAAATAGAGCAAATATTGGTTTGGGCTTGAGAACAGATTTCGTTTCAAAACGAAAATTAAATCTCACCAAACACATGAATAAAATTGTTTCGGAGCACCCGTTACTAAAAGAGCGCTTCAAAAATGCCACATTAGAGGATAAAATAGTTGGTTATCCGTTGCCGCTTGGTTCTAAAGCATACAACATTTCAGGTGATAATTTCATGTTGATTGGAGACGCCGCGCATTTGGTCGATCCGTTGACAGGAGAGGGCATCGGAAATGCGATTTATAGTGGTTGGATTGCAGCAGAGCAGGCAGAAAAGTGCTTTGCAGAGAATAATTTTTCAGCTGCTTATATGAAAGATTTTGATGTTAGAGTCAAAAGGGTTTTAGGGGCGGAAATGAAATTAAGTTATCAATTGCAACGATTGTTGGCCTACCCACGTCTATTGAATTTCTTCGCCAACCGACTTTACAACAGTAAAAAATTGATGGATGTCCTTTCGAGAATGTACACTGATTTTGACCTGCGCAAGCAATTAGTTAATCCAATTTTTTGGATGAAGTTGATTTTTAAGAAGATTTAAATCCCGAATGCGTAACAACTTTCGGCTTCGCTTAGGGTACGCGTCATAGTTCAGGAACCGAATCAATCAATTCCCTCACATAATCAGTTTTAGGATTTTCAAAAATTTCATTTGAAGTTCCCAACTGAATGATGGCACCATCTTTCATAACCAAAATTCGATCTGAAATCATTTTTATCACCGCCAAATCATGGCTGATAAATAGAATTGTCAATCGCAATTCGGTTTGTAAAGATTTCAGCAAATCCAATATTTGCTGTTGGATAGAAACATCCAAAGCAGAAACACATTCATCGCAAATTAATATTGAAGGATTAACGGCCAATGCACGAGCAATGCAAATTCTTTGTCGTTGACCCCCTGAAAATTCATGAGGGTATTTGAAAAAGTCGTTTTCAGAAAGTCCAACTTTTTCTAAAAGTTCAATTGCTATTTGAGGAGCATTTTTCTTTTTAAAGTTCAATAAAACCTCCTCAATCCCTTTCCCAATCGGTTGTCGTGGATTTAGGGAATCCATCGGATTTTGAAAAATGATTTGAATCTCTTTTCGATATTCAAAAAACTGATTATCAGTCAGTTGTGAAATATTTGTATTCTTAAAAATTACCGCTCCATTTTGAGATTCTACCAATCTTATGATTGATTTTCCTAAAGAAGATTTACCAGATCCGGACGCTCCAACGATACCTAATATTTCGCCTTTATAAACTTCTAAATCTAAATTTTTGACCGCTTTGGTTTCGGTTGACTTTTGGAAAGAAAGCCATTTTTGATTTTTATAAGAAATAGATAAATCCTTGATTGAAAGAATAACTTCTGAGTCAGTTTTATTGGAAAAAGATGAACTTGAAAGAGTAGGGTAGTTAGCCAAAAGCATTTGAGTGTATTTATGCTTTGGGTTAGTAAGAATTTGCTTTGTTATTCCTCTTTCAACTATTTCACCAGCCTTCATCACCAAAACTCTATCTGAAACATAAGAAACAGCGCCAAGATCATGAGAGATAAAAAGGATAGAAAAGCCAATTTTATCTTTCAAATCCAACAATAAATTTAGAATGTCTTTTCGAATAGTAGCATCCAAAGAAGTCGTGGGCTCATCAGCAATCAGTAATTTAGGATTTTGACAAATCGCAATTGCGATCATTACCCTTTGTAATTGTCCTCCTGAAAGTTGATGCGGGTATTTTTCAAAAATTTCAGTAGGCAATTGAACCACTTTGAATAATTCGAGTGCTTTTAACTTTGAAGATTCATTTTTAGATACCAAAAGTGCCTCAATTAACTGCTTCCCGCAGGTTATCAAAGGATTCAAAGAAGCCATTGGTTCTTGAAAAATAATAGAAATTTCTTTGCCTCTTAGTTCAGATATTG
>CALLVG010000231.1 GCA_938010715.1 uncultured Saprospiraceae bacterium | reverse complement strand
GGAGGTGGTCTGGTTAGATTAAATAGTGGTTTGCTATACAATAGTGGAACAGATATCGTAGTGACAGTTTTGAACAAAGCGGGTTCTGCTTTGGTGGGTTCTACTTATGTAGGAGGTAGTGGCAACGATGGTTTGCATACTAGAGCGGTAGGCGCTCCACTCAATTATAGTGATGAGCTAAGAGGTGAAATTATTATTGATGATTCGGATAATATCTATGTTGCTTCAACTTCCCGATCTAACAATTTTCCAACATCAACCAACGCATTTGATAGATTTAATAATGGAGAAGAAGATGCTGTAGTTTTCAAATTGACACCAACAGCAAATAACTTGATTTGGGCAACCTACATAGGAGGAGATGCAACAGAGGCTGCTTTTTCGCTCAAGTTAGATAGTGATAATAATCCTTATGTTGTTGGTATGACTTCTGGAAGTGATTTTCCTGTTTCGCCACGTGGATTAAATCAAACTTTTCAACGAGTAGGTTCGGAAGGCTTCGTTGTTCATTTAGGAAGAAATGGCGATCGAATCTTAAATGCAACTTATCTCAACAGAAGTGATTTTGCTTATTTTGTAGAATTAGATAGTGATGGGCAGGTATATGTTGTGGGACAATCTTCTTCGGGTAATTATCCAGTCACAGGTGGCGTTTATTCCAACCCAAGAAGTACCATGTTTTTACATAAACTAAATCCAGAACTTTCTCAAACAGGTTTTTCGACCTTATTAGGAAATAGTAATGGAACTCGTGGGATCTTCGTTCCATCTGCGTTTCTGGTTGATGTTTGTAAAAGAATTTATATTTCGGGTTGGGGTGGTGAGACAAATGAAAGTAATATAACTGGAATGCCAGTCACATCAGATGCATTTCAAGGAAATACAGATGGCAGTGATTTTTATTTAATGGTTTTGAAGGCAGATGCAACCGACTTGGAGTATGCCTCTTATTTCGGTGGTGATGTTTCTAATGAACACGTAGATGGAGGTACGAGTCGTTTTGATAAAAGAGGTATTATTTATCAAGCCGTTTGTGCTGGCTGTGGAGGCAGTAGTGATTTTCCAACAACTCCTGGTGCCCATTCCAATCAAAATCGTTCTGGCAATTGTAATTTAGGAGTATTCAAATTTGATTTTCAGTTTGGAGAAATTGTCGCGGATGCCGATGCTGCGCCAGAACTTTCAGGTTGTGCTCCGTTTCGGGTAGATTTTCAAAATAGAACAACTGGAGCAACACTCTATAATTGGGATTTTGGAGATGGCGGCACGAGTGGTCAGCGTGCGCCAGTTCATACTTTCACTGAAGTAGGTACTTTTCAAGTAAGATTGATTGGGTCTATCGAAGAAAATTGTATTGCTCCAGATACAACCTTTTTGACCATTGAAACCATCAAACCACCAGAAGGCGTTACCGATTCTCAAATAATCTGTGAAGGAGACCTAACTCAACTTACTTCAACTGTGACAGATCCAGGGTTTACTTATGAATGGTCAAATGGAGCAACCACTAATTCTTTAGAAGTTTCGACTGGTGGCGTCTATTGGGTAGATGCAATGGAAGACAATTGCCCACAAAGGGATAGCTTTATTATTGAAGGCATTCCGAATGGAAATACGACTTCAACTATTGGGTTGTGTGAGGGTTTGGAGCGGACCATTAGTTCGTCCAATGACCGTCCGAATGCAACTTTTGAATGGGATGATGGTACTCGAAGTCAATCTATCGAAATTGACCAATTAGGAACTTACTTTGTCATGGCCATAGAGATGGGTTGTATGTCCATTGATAGTTTTATTGTTATTCAAGACTCGATCAATGTGGATGCTTTAGTCTTAGATATTGATTGTGTTGGTCGGGACAAAGGTATTATAGATGGTTCAACGATTGGTGGAGAAAGGCCTTATGAGTATGCCTTAAATTCTTCTGCTTTTAGCACAAATAATGTTTTTGATGATCTTGCCGCTGGGGCTTATAGTTTAAAATCAAGAGATGTAAATGGTTGTCAAGATGAGATAAATCTGATGATTGAATTGCCTCCTTCAGTTGAGGTAGATTTAGGGGCTATTCAACAGATTTGTTTGGGTGATAGTATTCAGTTAAGTGCAACAACGAATCTTCAGCCAAATGAAATTGCCTCTATAGCATGGCAAGGATTGGATAATCTGAACTGTCCCGATTGTTTGACACAAATGGTTAGGCCTGTTGTAAATTCAAAATACTCATTAGTAATTGTTTCTGATGATGGCTGTGTTGATAGTACTGCGGTCAATGTGATGGTTTTACCAAAGAGACCTGTTTACATTCCAAGCGCTTTTTCGCCTGACAATGACGGTATTAATGATATTTTTCAAATATTCGCTCGGCCAGGAGTAGTTGAGAATATCCATACTTTCCAAGTTTATGACAGATGGGGAGAGTTGCTTTTTGTACAAAACGACTTTCAACCAAACGATCCAGCTTTTGGCTGGGATGGCATCTTTAGAGACCAACGGTTGAATAGTGCTGTGTTTGCGTGGTATGCAAAAATCGAATTTATTGATGGTGTGACGGAGATATTTGAAGGGGATGTGACACTTTTAAAATAGCTTTGTTTGTCCTTGACTATTTCCAGAATTTAAGGATTTTCAAGATTAGATCGAAGTAAGTCAAACCGAAAAACCAACCTTTCGATTTGAAGCGGTTCTTTTTCCATTATACTTTCCCGATTAAAATCGGGACACGCCTTAAAATACTCACCAATGCTTAGGCATTGTCTGCGTTTTTTGCCTCGTCTAATAAAAAAATAACGCACTTCAATTTCGAAACTTTATTATTTCAATTTTACTAAACTCATTGGTTTGAAGAATTTATATTTGATTAGATATTCCAAAAAATCCGTCTAAATTCATTTTTAACCGTTAGATCCGTGTTCCATCAAATTGCTCTGTGAAGAATCCGCGTTCATCCAAATCGCTTGAGGGAGTCATTCAAAACTCACGCTCATACTTCACCCAAACATTTGGCTCTTCATAAAGGCCAGTATCATTTTTAAAATCAAAATAAACAGGCGAAAGCGTATCCGTAATCGGATGAAAACCAGTGGATTGAATGGGTTCGTTGGTCCAATTTTTCCATTGAGCGATGGGAGCTTCAATGGTCATAGATTTTTTACAAACAGAAATAATTTCTGCGCCAGAATCGAGGTGCCGACGAATCCAAGGGTCAAAAACTTTATCTTCTTTTTTCCAATTGAGATATTCGGTCATTTCAATTTGTGGATGCTTGTCTTTCAATATTGGACGAATCGGAATAACCAGATTTTGAAATTTTTCAAGGTTAAAAAGTTCCTTCATCTTCGAAAGAATAATCTTACTCCATTGCTGCCCACGTTGATTTCTTGAGACGCCAATAATCAAACCACCCAAAAGATTAGGTTTAATATTTTTGTCAAAATCGACTATCCCTTTTTCCAGCATCCAATCCCAACCTGTATCAGGTAATTGATTTACGTTTTTATGAAAATGAAAAGGAATCGAATTGGCGTAACCAATAATCTCTTCATTTTCGTCCACTAAAATTAATTGATAACGAGGAAATTTCTCAAAAAGAATCGGCCAATTTTTCTGTAAAATTTTGGAAGCCAAGGTGATTGGATTCCAAGTTTCCATTGTCAAGTTCCAAAGCGGGACTCGAAGTTCTGGTGACAATTCTAAATTGGTGAATCTGTAAATCATAGTGGTGCAAAATTAGAAAAAGCAGATGCAACAAGAGTCACATCTGCTTTTAATTTATAGTTAAATCTTAGGACAAATCACTTATTTAACAAACAACCTGAACTCTACTCGACGATTCATCGCACGGCCTTCAGGGGAGTTATTATCCGCAACAGGACGAGTCTCACCATAACCTGCAAAAGTCATTCGAGAAACATCTATTCCTCTGTCTCTCAGATAGTTAAAGCAAGTCATTGCTCGATTATTTGATAAATTCATATTGTTGTTATCATTGCCAACATTGTCAGTATGACCACTGATACTCAATGAGTAACCAGGGTGTTGGCGCATGATAGTCAACACCTGATCCATTACTGGATAAGAAGAAATCAATAAAGTATTACTTCCAGTTTCAAATTGAATATTTGACGCAGCTGCAGCCAAAACAGTTCTTACCTCTTGCGTAATCTCTGGACAACCACCGTTTGAAGAAGGCCCTGCTGAAGTTGGGCATCTGTCATCTCTATCCAAGATTCCGTCGTTGTCGGTATCTTTTAAGGTTACGGTTGGCGTGGCAGGGCAACCGCCATTTTCGGCAACGCCATAAGTTGTAGGGCATTTATCATCTCTATCTAAAATACCATCATTGTCAGAATCCTTTAGGATAACTGGCGCAGATTTTGGGCAACCACCTTTTTCTTTTGTACCAGCCAAATCTGGACATTTATCTTCTTTGTCAGCTATACCATCTCCATCTTTGTCGGGACAGCCAAAAGTTTCTCTTGGACCTGCCAGATTCGGACATTCATCATCTGTATCGGCTACGCCGTCAAGATCGGAATCGGGACATCCAGCTAATTTTGTGAGGCCAGGCACGTCTGGACAAGCATCTTCCTTGTCCGAAATGCCATCTCCGTCCATGTCTTTTGTTGGGCAACCTTTATTGATAACCGAACCTGCTTCTTCTGGACAGTCATCAAAATTATCTGCAACACCGTCGCCGTCGCCGTCAGGGCAGCCATTCATATCCATCAGACCTGGCACGTCGATACATTGGTCATTCAAATCATCGATGCCATCGCCATCTTGGTCAGGGCAGCCCTTGGCCGTGATGACTCCTTTTTTATCAGGACAAACATCTTGCTCGTCTGGAATGCCATCTTTATCTCTATCCTTGATTTTGCCACCCAATCCTTTAGGAATACGGAAGGCATAACCAACGCCGAGTTGTAAATTATTTCTTAGTTCTTGGGTAGAAAATCTGTATTCACCTTGAATGTTGATAGAAGAATTACCACCAGCAGGAATATAAATTCCAGCCCCAATTGGCACTTGAATATTTGATTCTTCAAAATTTTCAACTACAAAACCAACACCTCCCATTCCGTAAGCAGAAAGTCCTTTTGCTGTTCTTAGAAAAGGGACTTGTGCCACCGCATCCAAACTCACTAAGGTTCTATTATTGAGCTTTGCTCCGATGTCCGCAACACTTACTTTTAATGGAATTGCTAAATTAAAATGATTGCTGATTTTTCGGAGGTAGGCCAATTCAATTCCATTTGAAAAGCCAACTGAATCTACTTCGTTTACCATTCCATGGTCTAGAAATAGAACTTTAGCTGCTCCTCCGTGTGGGCTCAATTCTGTTTGTGCCCACGTCGGGTTAGCGAAAAGAATCATACAGCAAATTAAAAGGTAGTAAACCGGTTTATTCATTACTTATTTTTTTGAAAAATATTACGGAATTAATGAAACGATGTTTTCATTTGGGATATAGAAAATACGAACACCAATTGGCGTTTGAAATTCCAGGTTCTAAAATTTAAAAAATAAACGTCGGAGAAGTAACGGGTAGGGAAGGGTAAAAAAATCTCCAACCTGTTGAAAGGTTAGTACAAATTTAGGTTACATTTCCTTAAAATGATCAAAAATGATGAATTAATTCAATTTAAATAAAAATAAATTCGTATTCAATTGAAATTCATGTTTTTAAACATAGCGTAACTCGTCCATTTATAATATATGAAAAAATCTTGCCAATTGTTTTATAGAAGGAAAGAATGAGTGAATTATGGAATGAGTAATAGAATTTATTCTAAAATATTTGCTTGCAAACGAAATATTTTAGCATAAAGTCAAATATAATTAACTCAAGTTTCGCTCTATTTGGGTCAAGGTTATCATGGCTAAATTGCTATATCGTTTTTAAAAATAATTCGACCAGGTAACTATAGAACCATTGAAAAGCTACCTCATTGATCCCAACTTAAATTAATTAATTGGTTACCCACTCTGATCGAAATAGAACCGTCTAATGGTTTGAAATCAATGTTTTTGAAAATTGGACATCCGTAACCAGTGTATTTCATTCACTCATTCAAAAATTCCATCATTCACTCATTTTTTTTATCCAAAGAAAGAAATCAAAACCCCAGCCGCAACTGCCGAACCAATCACGCCAGAAATATTGGAAGACATGGCGTATTGCAAAAGGTGATTGCC
>CALLVG010000230.1 GCA_938010715.1 uncultured Saprospiraceae bacterium | reverse complement strand
CATTTACATATTAAATAACCGATTTAGAGTAAGTCTATTTTTTTAGGACGATACTCTCTTGCCCAATAAAAAAAACATGTCTCACATCCTCCAACGATACGCTAATCTGCTTGTCAACTATTGTGTAGAAATTAAGAAAGGAGAAAAGTTGTTTGTACGAACAACTACTTTGGCCGAGCCACTTGTGAGAGAGGTTTATCGTGCTGCCATCAAAGCAGGCGCAATTGTCGAGGTGGAAATGGCCTTTCGTGAGCAAAATAGAATTTTAATAAATGAAGGCAGCGAGCATCAATTGAAATATCCTTCCATGCAATACAAAAAAGCAATGGAGGAGTTTGACGGCTACATTTATATTCGCGCGCCTTTCAATTTAAGAGAAGATCAAAATAATAATGCTAAAAACGCTGGCATACGCAGCGTAGCAATGAAACCAATTTCTCAAACCTATTTTAAAAGAACGGCAACTCGTGATTTGAAAAGGAATCTTTGTCAATATCCAACACAAGCCGCTGCACAAAATGCTGGAATGTCGTTGGAAGAATATGAAGATTTTGTCTTCAACGCCTGTCGTTTGTATGATGATGACCCAATCGAAAGTTGGTTAAGCGTACGCAAACATCAGCAAGCAATAGTAGATGTTTTGAACAAAAGAGAAAGGGTGCGTTATAGAAACGAGCATTTTGATATAACCTTTTCCACCAAAGGACGTAAATGGATTAATTCAGATGGTCAAACAAATATGCCATCTGGTGAGGTTTATACTTCTCCCGTTGAAGATTCGGTGAATGGAACGATTCATTTTGACTTTCCGGGAGTGTATATGGGGCATGAGGTAGAAAATGTAACCCTTTGGGTAAAGGACGGTCTAATTGAAAAATGGGAAGCCAAAAAAGGCCAAACATTCTTGAATCATATTTTTGAAATAGAAGGAACGCGTAGATTTGGAGAAGCGGCAATAGGAACCAATTTCAATATCAATAAGTTGACTAAGAATATTCTTTTTGATGAAAAAATTGGAGGATCCGTTCACATGGCAATCGGACAATCATATTTGCAATGTGGTGGAAAAAATGAATCTTCAATTCACTGGGATATGATAGCAGGGATGATGAAAAACGGAGAAATCTACGCAGATGATGAAAAGATTTACGAAAGAGGTAAGTTTTTATTCCTATAATAAATTGTTTGAAACTTTAGTTCAGAAGTGAAAATTCAGGATTTAGAGTTCTGAAAGTTGGTTTTTAATAAGTCATAGCCGAGTTATGGCTTTTTAAAAAGCCTTTTTCAGGTTTCTAAAGCATGGATTTGTAGCTTGAAATAAAGTTTCAAAGAATTTCAAATTACAATTTTTAATATTATTCAGATAAAACGTTGAAAATTGCTTATTTTTGCGCAAAATACTGAAGGGCAGAAAAAGTAGTCTTCAGTTGTAGTAATCTAAAAGAAAAAAAAACCACAGTGGGCTTTAAACGAAATTATTCAATTCTTGAGGTAAAGTACGGTAACCTCTATGGGGGCTTCCCTAATTTCTTTGCAATCGCAGAGATTTCAATCGTTGTTTTCGAACCAGATACCAACCGAATTTTTGTAGAAACATTTACAAATCAGGCAGACATTGACTACGTAAGCGTTACCGCTCGTACCGACGAATTAGGTCATACGATCGAACGGGTCAAAGAAGTTGTCAATATGCGTACTGGTAGAACCAAACCATTTGATGAAGAATACTCATTGGATGAGAATGAGATACAAAGATTGTTTTTCAAAATCCGACCCGGTCAAAATGCAATCAGAAGTTTCATGCTTAAGAATTTCCGTAAATATGGAATTCAGTCTTTGATTACTTTTGACGGCCGTAGAGATGTTTTCCTTTGTGAAAAATCTGGCGTTAATTTCAGTCGTATCGAAATCATTGATTTACAACGTGAATTAAATTCAGAAACGAACTATTTGTTCTCTCTTAATAAATTGGCAGTCGTTACTGGTTTTAGATTAGAAGGTTCTTACCTACGTTCTAATAACTTAGAGTACTGGTTGCACCCAATTGCTGCAAAGCAAATGTATCCAGGAAGTGCTGCGTGGGATGCTGCGAGATTATTGATGGTTAATCAAGAATATCAAATGCACCACAGTGATTTCCTTTTGAAAGCACAGTTAGTGCTGAATAAAATACAGCAGAAGAAAGGAAGCTAAAATTCTTTCTTTTTTAATAAACACAAAAGCGGTAAATCATTGGTAAACAATGGTTTACCGCTTTTTGCTTTTAACTCGGCAGCAAATTTGCATTTAACAGGTGATCTCAATCTTTTTTTTTGAAAAACCTTGTTTTTTTGAAAATTGTAAGATTTAACAAATAACTTAGCAAACTATATATTTGGTTTTAGGACAATGTGTAAATAGATAAACATCAAATACTTAACTTTCAAATTGTCTATTTAATCAAAAGAAAAACTCTGTTTGATCATGAAAAGTAACGGAAATGGTAATTTAGAATTAGGCGAAATTTCAACCATCAGAAATATCTTGATGGGCGAGGAAATGTCTAATGTAAACCACTCTATTAGGAATTTAGAATCAAAGCTGGATTCTATGGAAGACAATTTCTCAAAGAAATTAGCTGCTATAGAAAAACATTACGAAGAGCGTTTGAATAAAATGAAAGACGCTTACGAATCAAAAATTGCAACCCTTGAAGAAGAGCTTGCAACGAAATCATCTGCTATTGAGCAGAAAATCGTCACTGTTAAAAATGATGATAGAAAGTTACTGTCTGATTTGTTTGCTCAAGTAAGTGAACAATTGAAGAATAGTTAAAATCTAAACTTTAGATCATGACAATTTCTCCAGAAAATTTAGATAACAAAGAAAAATTAGCTCAACTCAAACGCATCTTGCTAAAAGATGACAGAGAGGAGTTGGTTGAACTTCGGAAAGCATTGGAGGAGAAAGAAGCAGCACTAAAAGATAGTGTCGCTCCGATGATTGAAGAACATATAGAATTTCTAAAGAAAAATTATCCAGAAGAATTTAGGACGGCTGTAGATAAACAAATTGAAACCAAAATTCGTGATTCGCAAGAGGAATTAATTGCGGTGATTTATCCAGCGCTGGGAGCAATGGTGAAAAAATATGTTGCTCACCAAATGGCCTTGATGAGAGAAAGCATCGATGAGAAAATTAATAAAAAGGGGCCTATCGGTTGGTTCAAGAGAAAAGTTTTGGGCGTAAAAGGAAGTGATTGGGTAATGGCTGAAGAAGGTGCCCCTGTCGTTGAAGGAATTTACGTTATTGAAAAGAATTCAGGCATACTAATAAGCAGTGCTTCTGGTGCAGAGACAATGGATGAAGATTTGATGGCTGGAATGTTAACTGCCATTCGCTCTTTTGCAGAAGATGCTTTTATGAAAGGTGAACAGAAAGTAGATACGATAGAGTATGATCGACTTTCGATATTTGTGCAATCATATCCGACCTTTTATATTGCCGTTTCGTTAAATGGAAAAATGACACAAGGGGATAAGTCTAAATTGAGCGATAATTTACTTGAATTCGTTAATCAAGACTTGAACCGTGATGTCATGATGGACAATGACTCTAAAGAATTGATAATTAGAAAGAAATTGACAGATCGATTCTTGATTGAACCAGTATCTCAATCGATGAAGTCAATTGAGTAAATCTCAAATTCCGATAATTTACATTTTTAAAAAATGATAAAGAAAAAAGTAATACTTACAGGTAGTTTTGGAGTAGGGAAAACCTCTCTTTTCAATCGGTTTGTTTATAGCAAATTTGATGAAAAATACCTGACTACAATTGGGGTGAAAGTGGATAAAAAATCGCTGACCATTGAGGGTAAAGAAGTGACACTTCTTCTTTGGGATATCGCTGGAGAAATTTCTCAAGACAAGGTTCCTAACTCCTATTTTTTGGAGTCAAGCGCAATTATTTATGTTTTTGATTTGACGCGACCTTCCACCTATGCCAATATGGAATTTGATTTAGCACACTTGGAAAAAATGGTTCCAGGGGTATTGGTGAAAATTGTCGCTAATAAAAAAGATTTAGTTGCTGACGAAGAATTAGAAAACGTGCTGAAAGAGGTCAATAAATTTCCGGATGTTATTACTAGTGCAAAAACTGGTGAGAATGTTGAAAACCTTTTTGTTGATATTGCTAAATCTTTAGTATCAAATGCAGTTTAATAATAAATTAGAACACAGGCAGCTCATTCTTTTGGATGACCAAGGTTTTATTATCGCAAGTTGCGATTCGATATTCTCTACTTCGAAAATGAGGGATGAATCTGTTTTTAAAGATTTTCCTTTGGTAGAAAGTATTTTTGATTTAGCAAAAAAAATGAAACCGAATGAACCAAAATTAAGGTTCTCTAAAATTGAAACGACTTTTAAAGAGTTAAACGGTTTTTATGATTTTACATTTGTAAGAACTGATATTGATCATCGAAGACCGATACTTTGGACAATTTTAGACTACACGAGATTGTATGAAGATTATCACAGAACACAACAAAATCGCCAAGAAATTGCCATTGCAAAAGAATTACTCAGAGAGCAATCATAAATCGAATCCAATATCTTTTCTAAAATATTTCCCTTCAAAATTCACCTTCTCCGCATTTTCTAAAGATTGAGCTACGGCTGTTTTAAAGTCATCTCCAAAAGAAGTAAGAGCCATCACTCGTCCACCATTTGTAACCAAGTTACCTTCTGAATTTTTAGTGCCAGCATGAAAAACAATGCTGTTTTCAACAGATTCAATGCCAGTCATTACTTTTCCTTTTTCATACTTTTCAGGATAACCGCCCGAAACCAACATGACGGTCGCCGTTGTTTGGGGCTCCAATTGGATTGAAATATCATCCAATTTTCCATTAAATAAACTGTCTAACAATTCTACTAAGTCATTTTTCAATCGAGGTAGAACGACTTCTGTTTCAGGGTCGCCCATTCTGCAATTATACTCGATAACATAAGGTTCGTTATCAACACTGATTAAGCCAATAAAAATAAAACCTTTGTAGTCAATTCCTCTACTTTGAATTTCGATCATAGTTGGCTGGATGATGCGCTCATCTACTTTTTGCATCATCTCGTCATCAACAAACGGGGGAGGAGAGATGGCTCCCATGCCGCCAGTATTCAATCCAGTATCTGCTTCTCCTATTTTTTTGTAATCTTTAGCAATAGGCAAAACCTTATAATCCTTCCCATCGGTCAAAACGAAAACTGAAAATTCTATTCCGGATAGAAATTGCTCGATGACCACTTTCTCACTTGCTGCTCCGAATTTTCCACTCAACATTTGTTGGAGTTCCTCTTTTGCTTCTTCGATTGATGGAGAGATGACGACTCCCTTTCCGGCAGCTAATCCATCTGCTTTTAAAACGATTGGTGGGGTTTGCATTGATATGTAATCCAAGCCTTCTTGTAAAGATTCAGGCGTAAATTCTTTGTACGCAGCCGTTGGAATATTTTGAGCCGCCATGAATACTTTTCCGTAAGCTTTACTTCCTTCCAGTTTTGCTCCTTCTTGAGATGGCCCAACTACTTTGATGTGTTGTAAATTAGCATTGTTTTTAAAATGATCGACAATTCCTCTTACAAGAGGATCTTCCGGCCCGACTACCACCATCTCTATCTTTCTGAAAAGGCAATAACTACCAATTTCTTTAAAATCGTTTGGATTCAGTTTTACATTTCTGCCATGTTGTGAAGTACCTGCATTTCCAGGAGCAATAAATAATTCATCACAAAGCGGACTTTGGGAGATTTTCCAAGCAAAAGCATGTTCACGACCACCTGAACCAAGAAGCAAAATTCTCATACAAAAGAGAGATTGAGAGGTTTGAGAGAAATGAGAGTTTGAGAAAAGAGCGTTCTCACACTCTCAATCCTCTCAAATTCTCGTTTTCTAAAGAGGGCAAAAGTAAAATTTATTCTGATTGATATTTTATCTCACCCCCAACCATTGTAAATAAAATTTTTGTTTTAAGAATTTCCTCTTCTGGGCAATTGATTAAATCATTGGAAAGTAAAACCAAATCGGCATACTTTCCAGGCGTAATACTTCCTTTTTTATCTTCTTGAAAAGCAGCATAAGCATTGGCTATGGTGTAGGAGTAAATTCCTTCTTCACGAGACATTGCTTGTTCTGTGAAAAACTCAAAACCATTATCTGCTCTCTTTCGAGTAACAGAGGCATAAAAACTTTCAATTGCACTGATGTCCTCAACTGGCGCATCGGTTCCATTGGCAACCACAGCACCACTTTTAAGTAGTGATTTCCATGCGTAAGCACCTTCTTTTGAACGTTGTTCACCAAGGCGTTTCACAACAAAAGGTGCATCAGAAGTACAGTGAACACCTTGCATCGCAGCGACGACCCCTAATTTTTCAAATCGAGGAATATCTTCTACATGTAAGTGTTGTGCATGTTCCATTCTCCATCTCAGGTTTTTTATTTCAGGTGATTTTTTTGAAAGATTTTCAATAATATCGAGGACTTCACGATTTCCTCGGTCGCCAATTGCGTGTACACACATTTGCATTTTTTTAGCGAGGCACATCTCTGCAATTTTGGCTACTTCTTCAACCGAAGTAGTGTTTTGACCAACAAATCCAGGTTTGTCATCATAAGGTTCGAGCAGCCATGCACCGTAAGAACCCAATGCGCCATCCAGTTCTGTTTTTACTGCTTTGCAGGTAAAAAATCCATTTCCTACATCGACCTTTGGAAACTCATTTAGATACTTTTTTAAATCTTCTGAACCATGTCGAAGCATTGTCCACATTCTTAAATCTAATTCACCCGCTTTGGCCAATCGTTCATATTGAGCCAGTTCTTCGTATGAACTGAGGAAGTCTGCATTTGGAGTTGTGCCCGCATCTTGAAAAGAAGTGATCCCGTTTTCCAAACATTTTTGTTGAGCCAATTTGATTCCTTTCAACCAGAGATTTTCGATTTCTTTTTTGGAAAGTTTAGAAAGGTGATCTTGGTAAATATTGAGAATAGATTTCATTGCTCTTTCCTCAAACATTCCGATTGCATTTCCTTTTATGTCGCGGACAATTTCGCCACCAGATGGGTTTGGTGTTTCTTTGGAAATGCTAGCCAAAACCATCGCTTTCTTATTTGCTAACAATCCGTGCCCGCTTGCATGGCGAAGCACCACAGGGTTGTTCGGAGACACTTCGGACAACGCATCATGATAGGGGTAACCATGCACATTTTGAATCGGAGTTGAATCCCATTTTTCTTGATGCCATCCTCGGCCTTCAATCCACTCACCGGGCTTGGCTGTTTTGGCTGCCTCGGCTACCATGGCAACTATTTCTTCCCAACTTTTAGTTTTTAAAAAATTCAATTGTAGAAGACTTTTTCCGAGGCCAGAGAAATGACCATGACCTTCTATAAAACCAGGCATCAAAAAATTACCTTTTAAGTCAATCATTTCAGTATTGGAACTAGATAGTTTTTTGATCTCATCGTTCGTACCTGCTTTTAAAACAAGTCCATTTTTGATTGCAACTGACTGAACAACAGGCAGTTGTGAGTCAACGGTATAAATGTTTCCGTTAAATAAAATCATATCTGCTTTCTTATGGTCATTTTGACACGAGAACAAAAAGCATATCGAAATTAGAAAAAAGAAGAAGCGCTGGAGTGATGTCATTGATGTTTGATTTTGCTTTGAATCAGCAAAGTTAAAATTAGATATGAACTATAAAGCACTCCGTTTTTGTATTAAAAAATTACATATTTATCTGCTAAGAATTTTTTATTGCATTTTTATAAAATGAACCAGCTAAAAATTTTGTTAAAAAAAGCATTTTCAGTTTCTTTGGAATTCCAAAAAAATAACATGTAGAACTAGAGTATTTTATCTATAAAATTAAAATGCTCGTTTCAAAATCAGACACTCAGATGAGCTCCTACCAACGCAGATTTATTTTTGTAGATTTTAATAACCTCAAAGAAGTTAAGTTCAAGAAACTTGACAAGATCTGTGATAAGGTATTTATATTCATAAATTCTGATGAAGAAAATATTCCTTTCGATTTAGTATTGCATTTACAGAAGATGGGTAAGTCCGTCAAATGGATTGTTGTGAAGCCAACCGAGCAGGGGGAGATGAACTATGTGATGAGTTTTATGATGGGGCGTTTACACCAAAAAATCGACGAAATTATTGAGTTTGCTGTTTTGTCTAACGATCCTGCTTTTGACTCGGTAGTTGCTTTTATTAATTCTTCAGGAAGAAGTTGCTTACGTGTAAAACGTGATAAACTGACCAAAGAGAAAAACAAAACTCAAGATCAACCAGCTCCTGCTCAGATTAGTTTTGAAGAGGAAATCATAGAAGAAGAAAATAGTAGCGTAGAGTTTAATAACGTTGGCGATGGACAACCCAAAGCAGGATATATCGCTCAAGAAGAGGAAGAAGCTATTGAACGAAGTGCGGAGAACACTATTAACCGATTGATACGTTCTGGAAATCGACCATCAGATGTCGGAATGTTGAAAGACTATATTATTACCAATAATCACGGCTTGATTTTTAATAATAATGCCGTAGATAAAGTGATAAAAAAACTCGAAACTTCCCAAGAAATTGAGGTGAGTGATGAGGAAGTAGTTTATCATTTTTAAGATTTCAACAAAAATAATTGTAAACTTTTCGATGGTTATTGCGTCCTCAAATTGGGGTATCGTTTCATTTTGGACTTTCCAAAACTGGTAAATTCATTTTGAATCACTATTTTCGACCCTAGGAAGTTTTTAGTAGCTTCTAACGTTTTTAATAAAATCAAAAAATATGCAAGAGGAAATTGATATGCTCTACGATATTGCTAAAGAAAGTATGGATAAAGCAATTTCGCATTTAGGAGCTGAACTCACAAAAATTCGTACAGGAAAGGCAAGTACTTCTTTGGTTAGTGGATTGTCAGTAGATTACTATGGTTCTCCAACGCCGCTCAATCAAGTGGCAAATGTAAGTACGGCCGATGCCAAAACAATTACGATTCAACCTTGGGAAAAAAGTGTAATTTCTGCTATTGAGAAGTCTATTTTTGAAGCAAACCTTGGCTTGACTCCACAAAATGACGGAGAAATGATCAGATTGGTTATTCCACCATTGACAGAGGAGCGTCGTAGAGATTTGGTTAAAAAAGCAAAAGCTTTAGGTGAAGACGGGAAAGTAACCGTGCGAGGTGCCAGACAGAAAGCAATGGATGGTATCAAAAAAGCAGTCAAAGATGGTTACCCAGAAGATCAAGGCAAACGAGCAGAGCATAATGTTCAAGAAATGACCAACGGCTTCGGTAAAAAAATCGAAGATATCCTTAAGAAAAAGGAAGAGGATATTATGACGGTATAAAAAATTTCTTTTTTACATGAAAAAAACTGAGTACTGCTTGATTGCAGTACTCAGTTTTTTTCGTTCTTAGTACACTGTAAAATAAATATTTTGTTATTTATTTTGGTTGTTTACAATTATATAATGCCTTTTCATTTTTCTACGGGCATCGGTAATTGAAAATTTCCAATTGATTTTGACCTTGTTATGTTCCCGTTCTTTGATAAGTTTGAGGACTTCACTTCTTAAGATTTCTTTAGTCG
>CALLVG010000229.1 GCA_938010715.1 uncultured Saprospiraceae bacterium | reverse complement strand
TCTATGCTCTTTGGTCAAAAAATAGAAAATTTCGAATCGGCCCATGTATTGGTTTTTAATACCTTCCAATTCTTCCTTTAATATAATGGACTGAACTCTTTGATTGATGTAGAAAAGTTTGAAAGTCGAATTCGGCTCACTCGCCAAATGGGTTTTGATGATTGAAACCATTGGTGTGATTCCACTTCCAGCGGCAAAAGCGACGTAGTTTTTTTGCTGATTTGGATCGACATCGACATAGAAATTACCGCTTGGCGGCATGGATTCGAGCGTATCGCCTGCTTTCAAAACATCGTTGGCGAAGGTGGAAAATTTTCCACCTTCTATTTTTTTGATGCCCACTTTCCATTCATTATCAAGAGGACTTGAGCAGAGCGAATAACTTCTTCGGACTTCTTCTCCGTTGATTTGTGCTTTCAATGTAAGGTATTGTCCTTGTTTGAATTGAAATTGCCCCTTCAATTCATCTGGAATTTCCAATGAAATGATACTACAATCGGGCGTTGTTTTTTCAACGGAAATGACCTTTAATGTATGAAATTTATCGCTCATATTATTAGACTATCGTAATGTAATACAAAACTAACGATTGATAGTTTAAATTGCAAATGGAATTTTTTTAATTATTTGCATGATGTCTCTTTACGACGATTTTATGTGCCGAATCTTTAAAGAATGCATGATAATGTGACTGATTCGAAACTTCTATACTTTCTGGGAGTGGGAATTCAAATTTTACTAACTCGATATCTCCATAACTTGTGTTGTTGTATAAACCTAAAGTTTTGGGATAGCTTAAATAAGCTAACAAATCCGCGGGTGGTTTTGGAAAAATAAAATTGTATTGAACCTGTTTTTCGTTTGTAGCTGTAATTACTTTCCAATAGAAGGAACCGATATACGAGTTTCGATAAATATTTGGGTTTTTCATATCAATTTCTTCCTGATAATTAACGTGAGCTGATATTTCAAAAAGGTCGAAATCTCCTGTTTTTTCGAGTTCATACCCTCTTTCCAATTTTAAAATATTGAAACCGAAATCCGTATTGTGAAAAATTTTAGTTTCTGGCGCTTCAAATATTTTTGTGAAAAAATGTAAGGTGTCACCTCTTCTTCCATATTGATTCCAATCACAAATAGTGAATAAAAAATCTTCTAAAATAACATTATTCGAGACTGGAAATTCAAATTCATTTTTGGCGTATGTGCCATTAATAACAAAATCTGTGAGAGAAATGAGATAGCCAGATTCTAAATTTTCACAGGTAATATTTCCTCTCCAATCTGTTTTGTAAGGTAGAATTATTTTTGCAATCTGATTTGCGATTTCCAAGTCTTTAACCATCAGTTTTCTGGGTAATATCTCTTGATTTGAGACGAAAACATGTCGAAAATAAGGCTCATCATTTACTCGGATAAAACCTGATAAGTCTTCGTCGTTGTTGCGATAAAATCTGAGTTTGATAGTGGAGTCCTTTTTAATCTTATTATCTTTTATTTTACCAAATGGACCTTGCATTATGGCATCATTTACCTTGTAAACGCCACCAACTCGGATGGTCTCTTTTTCGCCGTTGCGTCCAAAAATTCTACCACGTGAAAAGTGCTCACGATTGTAAATGCGTTCTAATAAAATGAAATTCTTTGGAATATATGTATATGTTCTTATTGCTTCCCGAAATGCCTTTGAATGATAGATGATATCATCATATCTGTTGTAAGAATTTCCTCCAAAAACAGTCAGATGAACTGGACTTTCGAATGGTTTCGAAAATGAAATTTCCATTTCCTTTTCAAAACTTATTGAATCCAGATGTTTAATGTGAAATATTTCTCCATTGCTACCTGAAAATAGAAGGCTCTTTCGAATTCCATTATTCAAAACTTCCAATGAAACCGTCATTTTGAAAACTTCACCAAAAGAAATAAAATGACAAAAAATAAAGAAACAAAAGGGTAGAACAAGTTTTAATTTAGAAATCATAATAGTTTTGTTAGTTGTGAAATTAAAAATTCATAGTCAATTGGAGTCAAAGATAATTCATCATCATTCTAAATAAAAATCGGATTTTTTTGACCAAGTTGTTGTTCGTTATCTTTGCAAAAAAAAAAATCATGCGACTATTAAGTTTACTTTCTATTATTGTTCTTTTTTCATGTAATGAGCCTCCAACTCCTTCTGCCACGGCCAATCTTTTGGTCAATGGCAAACTGCCGATTTTGGGAGAAGTTAAGATTGAAAATGGAGATACGATTCGTCATACGATTCCAGAGTTTTCATTTACCAATCAAAAAGGAGAAACGGTTACGAATGCCACTTTTGAAGGAAAAGCATACGTCACAGATTTCTTTTTTACTTCCTGCCCAACGATTTGTCCAAAGGTGAAAAAACAGATGCTTCGCATTTTTGATCAGCATAAATCTAATCCAAATTTGAAATTGGTTTCTTACACCATTGACCCTAAAAGAGACAATGTTGAACACCTTGGAAATTATGCTCGAAACCTCGGAGTCACTACCGAAAATTGGCAATTTTTAACGGGTGATAAATGGGAATTGCATGGCATTGCAGATGATTATTTCAGTATCGCTATCGAAAATGATGATGCTCCAGGTGGGTTTGACCACAGCGGTCGATTGATTTTGGTGGATGAAAATCGCCATATTCGTTCGTTTTGTGATGGCACTGATCCAAAGAGTGTCGATGGTTTTTTAAACGATATAGATTTGTTGATGAAAGAGGATTATGAAAAATAAATTGAATTATCGATAAACCATAAACTCTTTTAGTTCATTAAAATAGGCATCATCTTATCGCAAGATGCTAATAATCAGGTAGTTACTAAATCAAAAAAAGTAAATCAGACAAGTATTTAAGTTAAAGAATGTGTACCTTTGAAACTGTTTGAAGCTATGATGTAGGTTCAAGCAAATTTATGAGAAACATTTACTTTACGGGGTTTTAATCTCCGAGGGACAACACACTTTTTTAACCGACATACTATGAGGATCGATTTACAACCGAATCGAAGCATTTATCTTAATGCCTTGCACTTGCTGCATAATGCACTTGACTTGAATGAACTTTTTCAAGACAAGGCACCAGATGAATTTCTTACCGAATTATTCTCTACACATCCATTTAATGGAACCTTGACCCCCGAAGAGCATTGTGATCGCAAATTGCGTCACCTTTTCTTCGAGTCAAAGAATATGGAAAGAATCAAAGGCCACAAATCTTTGGCGGTAGGATTTCCGATGTTTGTTGCATCTGACGAAGAGGGGTATGTGGTAGCTCCGCTATTTTTTGTAAATATTGAATTAGAACAAATTCAAGACAAAGGAAATAATTGGAGTGTTTCTAAAAATGCCAAGCACCAGGTGAGATTCAATCCATTTCTGGAAAAGTACTTTGAACAAAAATTTGGAGAGGCTTATAATTTCAAATTATCAGATTTGGTGCAAAGACCTGATTTCAATTTTAGTAATATAAAAGGGTACGTTTCAGAATTTGCCTTAAAGAATCAGTTAGAAATTCCTTCTATTTATAAAGTTTTTCCAGTGCCATCTCAAATGGAATTGGCAAAAGTGAGCGAGCGTGGAAACATCAAATGGTCTGGAACAATGGGGATTTTTCCTCCATTGATGGGCGATGATTTTGAGATTGATCAAGATACGATTTCCTCAGATTTTTTCAGCGAAGCATCAATTGAAAGAACTGGCAAACATGATTTTGGATTAATTGAAATGGATCCTTGGCAAGAGTCTGCTTTTCAAGGGGCGTTAAAAAATCAAAACTTTTTGGTTTCGGGTGCAAAGGGTTCTGGAAAAAGTCGAATCGTTTTAAACGCCATTTTGAATGGACTTTCCAATGGCGAAAAGACTATCGTTATTTCCAATCGAGTTTCTGCTTTGAACGAATTGCAGGCAGGACTTTCAAAATCTTTGGATGCACCACTTCATTTTCTGATGAAAAATGAAGGGATGGAACGCGCTCAGTTTTTAGCTTTATTAAAAGCGACCGCTCAGTCCAATCGCAAACCAAGTTTTGATGCTTCGGATTGGAAATACAAAGTCAACAAAACAGCAAGAGAGAAAAATAAATTGGATAAGGTTTATCATGCGGTGAATGATCCAATTTTTGGAAAATATAATTGGACTGATGTCGTAGGACTTTTCTTGAAAAATAACTCAATCGAAGGAAAAGAAAAATTGAGTAGTCAATTGAAGGTTCAGGACTTTGATTATAGTTTTGAAGAGTATGAAGGTTTGGATTTTGGTGTTTCGAGATGCCAAGAGCCGTATTCAAAAATTCAAGATTTTAATCACCCGTTGAATACTTTTCACGAAAGTGTATTTCTTGAAAATTCAAAAGAAGATGCACTTCAATCTGTTGAAACTCGAATTTCAGATTTTAAAAATAAAGCAACTCATTTACAAAGTCAATTCATAGAAAGAACAGATAATTACAAAACAGCGCTTCAAGATTCTTACGAAAATACTTACACGACACTTTCAAGTAAATTGGAATCTCTTAAGGACTATATCGAAGATTCTGAAAACAAACATGGAAAGCATTTTACAGAGGGATTTTTTGAATGGGTAGGATTCAAATCATACTTTTCGAAGAAAAATAAAGCCATCTATAATGACCGTAAACTTTTGGTTGAAAAGTATGATGATTTGCGTCTGACCTACCGTCAAAACAAATCATTCGAAAGTGTTTTTGAAAAAGAAGTTGACACGCGAGAGGTAAAATTGATTCAGGAAAAATTGGCTGCGCTCCACACGGATTTAGAAACCTGGAGAGGAACTATCAATGGAAGTGTACAGGAGCAAATGTCAAAATTGACCAGTCGCTCCGTCAATACCAAAGTAGAAGGTCATCAAGAATTAATACTTGATTTGGAAAATCAATTGGATGATTTTATTAAAGAAATCAACGAGTCTCAATTGTTTCAAGATAACTTTACCAACAAGATGTTGACGATGGTGAAGAAGCAACAATATTTAGAAAACATCATCGAAGACCTTGAAAAAGCAGAGCATAATTTAACTGATTTTAATACTTTTTATGATTGGCGTTCGAGGTGGTTGGCACTTCCGAAGTCAGGAAAAAAAGTGGTAAAAGCGGTCATCAAAGTGAAAGCTGAGGATTGGGGAGCGGCCTTCAGAAGTTGGTATTTGTATAACTTTTTAAATAAAAACCAATCTCCTGATTTGCCACGAGAGGATGCAAGTTTGAAAGAATTTGTGGATGATTATTTGGAATTAAAACAAATGATTCCAAATCAAATTCAACATGTTTGGGCAGAGAAAAAGCAACAAGGAATCACTGGAATAAAAAGAGACCATCGTTCTGTATATCAATTTTTTGATGGTAAAAATTTAAATGAATTTAATCACAAATCAATAGGGGAGACACTCGGTAAATCATGGAATGAAATCACAAATTTGATTCCTGTTATTTTCTGTACGCCAGAGGTTGCTTTCTCTTTTTTAAAAAATAATTCAGACCGTCCGATTTTTGATAGAATCATTTTTGAGGAAGCCAATTTGTTGGGATTGACCAAATGCTTGAATCTTTCTAAGTTAGGAAAACAACGTTTGTTGATTGGTGATCAAGGCCCAATTTCATCTGATATTGAAAATAGTTTTTTGGATTGGGCAAGTGCTCAAAACATTGAGCGTATCCAACTAAGAAAAAGCTATGGACAAATTATCAACAATTTGACTGCTTTTAATCATGCCGCATTTGTTCCTGAAAATATCCCAACAAGTGCCAGTTCTACCAAATTAAATATCGAATCTAATAATTTCAAAATACAGCCAGTGAGTGGCCGATTTTCGGATGTGGATTCAACCAACGAGGCCGAAGCACATCATGTTTTGCATTTGTTAAATCAAATTCAACAAACACCTCAAAGGACTTATCCTTCTGTTGGAATTGCTTGTTTTACATATCAGCAGCGTGATTTTATTTCGCATTTTTTAGCTGATATTAAAAAGAAAAACGCAGCAGGAGTTGATACGATTAAACACCTGGAACGCAATGGTTTAGGTGTTTTTGATATTGCCAATATGACGGCAGAGCAGTTTGATGTTGTCATCGTTTCATTGACTTACGGAGCGCTAAATACTAATGGTGAAATCACCAAACAAATCGAATCACTCAATACGGATGATGGTTTGAAAAAGATATACTCTTTTGCAACCAGCCCAAAACAAGAATTGATTTTGGTACATTCCATTCCAGAAGATACTTTGGAAACTTATAAATCGGATTCCTCAAAAAGTGGACTATATCGCCTTGCTAAATTTATCGAATTTGGAAACTTATTAGAATCAGGAAAAGCAGACGAAGCGTCCAATTTACTCGAATCACTTTATGCCAATGCTGAATTAGTGGAGCGTCATATTCCTGAAAGTATATTCAACGCAGAAGTAGCAAGAATCCTAAAACCCTATTTTGAAACAGGTCGTATTGGTCTTAATTTGGATTGGTCAAAAATGGTCATTCCACTTTACACCACTGATAATGAAGGCGTATTGCAAACATTTCTTGAGGCAGATGCATTTATCAGCCATGCACCGAGTACTTCTTATTTGTGGGAATACAATCAACGCGAAAAAGCGAAGGAAGGAAAATTGACTTTCGTTCCGATTTGGTCAGTTGATTGGTGGAAAAACGCTGAAGAAGAAGCCAGAAAATTAGCGGCTCTTATTATCAAAATGGATAAAGAAAGTAAGAAAAAGCCTAAGAAAAATTCGAAAGGATTCTTTGAGAGTTTGTTTGGGTAAGGGCGTTAGTTGATTGAGTTGACTGGTTGATTGAGTTGATTAAGACTAAGCGAGTTCATAAGACTTTTAGACTTTGTTTTTTACTCAACAATCAATTTCACTTTCTCCTTCTTCGTTTTAACCTTCAACCAATTGGTCAATTTTTCACGTTCTGCTCGGAGCGGTTTCTTTTTGAATTTTGTGTAAACCAAAACCACTGTATCCATTTTCATAGAATCATTGGTTCCGATGATGATATTATCTGAAAGTGAAAATTCAGTTAGGTTAGTGAAAACAGATTTTGCTTCTTTCGCAAAGTCGTTTACTTTAAAATCATTTGACTTTAGACGTTCGATTTCATTTTTCAAATTAAGGATAGTGCTATCCTTTTTAGTTATTGTTTTTGCCGACTTTTTACTGTAGTCTTCGAAAGAATTTTTCAATGAGGTGAGGTCATCTTCTCCAACAAAATCAGCACCTTGATTTATTTTTAGCGTATTTTTCTCACCAAACCTTTTCTTGAAATCCGATTCTATTTCTTCGAGTTTATCGCTTTCAAGTATATCTCCGAAAAGCGTCAATTCCAACTCACTACCATCAGCCGAATAATTAAAATGCTTGGTAATAACTTTAGAACCAGTTGGTTTTATGGTGTTGTTGATAAAGGCCTCGGAGTTCTGAATAAAGACGGTCTTTTTTACCACATTAACCGCTGTGATCAAACTTGGAATAATAGTTACAATCGCAATAATCGCAATATACCGTTTGACGGTGGCCTCTCTTTCTGGTTTTTCAAAAACTTTTTTACGATATTTTAAAACCCTAACAATCATGTAGGTCGAAAGACTAATAAAAACGCCATTAATACAGAAAAGATAAAGAGCACCGAAAAAATATTCCCAATTGAAATTGGCCAAACCATAACCTGCTGTACAGAGCGGTGGCATCAGTGCGGTAGCGATAGCTACCCCTGGTACGGCATTACTTTTTTCCTTTCTGGAACCTGCAACGATACCTGCTGTTCCACCAAAAAAGGCAATAAGTACATCCCAAAAACTTGGAGCAGTTCGCGCTAAAAGTTCCGATTGTGCTTCATTGAGTGGAGACAACCAAAAGTATAGTGCAGAAGCTAAAACACTCATTAAGACAGCAATTCCAAGATTCTTGAGCGCCTTCACAATGAGTTGAAAATCATTGATACCCATTCCCAAACCGATACCCATGATAGGCCCCATGATAGGGGAGATAAGCATGGCGCCAATTATTACTGCGGTCGAATTTACATTGAGACCTACCGAGCAAACCAATATGGCAAAAATCAGAATCCACAGATTTGCACCACGAAAAACGATGCCTTTTTTGATTTCTTCTTTGGTATCGCGTTCGTGCGCTTTGTCAACATCAGTTAGGTTGAAGAGATCTGTTAGCCAATCTGTAAGTGCTCTAAAGAAATTCTGGTTTTTTGATTCAGCTGATTCGTTCATTATCGACGTAATTGGGAGTTTATCAAAATTTGGGCAAAGGTAGTTTTAATCAAAAATAAAATGGACAATCAAAAATAAAAAGACAAAGGTAATGAATCTAAGATTCGATTAATTAAGTGGCTTTTTGATGGTTTTATGGCTATATGGTTAAATTGTTTGGTTCTATGAAAAAAGTGGATTTTACCAAAACATAATTTTCCAAATCACAAAATTAACGGTGCCAGGACTACGTCCTTTTCTCAATCTTTTTGAACCAATTTTCTACAAACGGAGTCAGTCCTACGGACTTTATCACGCAAAAAGACCCAGCGGGTCGTCACCGTTTGTAGAAAAAAGTCAGATAAAACCGATTAAGGGACGTAGTTCCGTCACCGTTAATTTCGAACATAATAAAAGGCCATATTTTTTATAGAAGAATAATATTTTATCAAAAAAACAGAACCAACCACCGCTGTCTTGGGGACAGGGGCAACGAAAAAGTGTCGGACAACCCAAAGTTGTCCGACACTTAATCAACGATTTTAATAAGCCTGTTTTAATTAAAACGGCAAATCATCATTGCCACCAGCTACTGCAGGCGGCTCTTCAGCTGGGAAGTTATCCGCCGCAGGCGGAGGAGGAGCACTTGCTGCCGCTGCGGCAGGTTTTTCCAAACGCCAAGCATTTAAGTTAGTGAAATATTTTTCATTCCATTCTCTACCACGAAGGTCGAAGTGAACTTTCACTTGTTCGCCTTCATTATAATCATCAACCAAAGCACAACGGTCTTGTGTCAATTGGAATTTGATATATTGATTGTAAGAACCATCCATTGTTTCAACCACAAATTCGCGCGCCTGAAATTTTTCAGACTTGCTTTCTGTTTCATATTTTTTATGGAGTTTCCCCGTTAATTCGTAAGACATATTCTAAATAGTATTTTGAAAATTTATAGGATTGCAAAAATACGAAGCTTTGTAGAACTTCTGATTAAACTTGTAGAAGAAATTAAAAATTATACCTAATTTTTGTTGAAAATTAGAAGATAACATCCCCAAATCAATTTGTTTTTTTTATTTCACGCCGTGTACCATGTACCTTCAACCGTAAACCAAAGATTATCTAATGATTCCAGTTTATAAAGGAAAGAATTATTTCACGAGCGGTTTAGCTTTTTTGAAAGACCCCGTTCAATTTACGATAGATCAAGGAAGGGAGTTAGGCGACTTTTATGAAATCAAGACGCCTTTCCGAAAAATATTTGCCGCCACATCGCCAGCAGTAATTAAACATGTGTTGGTAACCAATCATCGGAATTACATCAAAAGTCCAGCATATAAAGAATTGAAATTGGCTTTAGGAAATGGCTTAATAACCAGTGAGGGCGATTTTTGGATGCGTCAACGCAGATTGGCGCAACCTGCTTTTTATAAAAAAACACTCGAAGATCTTTTTAATAAAATGGTAGATTACGTGGTCGATGCTTGCGATGAATTGGAAACAGAGACTCAATTTGATTTGTCGCAGTACATGATGAAACTGACCTCAGACATTGCTTTGCGATCCTTGTTTAGTTTTGAAGACAATGCCGATATTGAAAAAATGTATGATAAAATTGGCGAAACCCAAGCCTACATCATGGATCGTACGCTTTTTCCATATCTACGGTGGTTTTACCATCTGAATGGTCGTCATCGCGGTTTTTTAAAAGCAAAAAAAGACTTCGATGAAATGGCCTATCATTTTATCGATTTACATCGAAAAAACGAAAATCCACCAGCCGATTTTATCACCATGCTTTTGCAAGCCGAAGATGCAGAAACCGGCGAGCGAATGAATGATGTGCAAGTCCGAGATGAAGCGATTACTATTTTTGCAGCAGGACATGAGACCTCTTCCAATGCTTTGACATGGACGTATTATCTACTTTCTCAACATCCAGAAATTGTCGAAAAAATCCGCGCAGAAGTCGATGCCGTCATAGGGGATAGAAAACCAACTTTCTCTGAAATCATGCGACTCACTTACACCAAACAGGTAATTGATGAAGGTATGCGATTGTATCCACCTGCATACGCAGTCGGACGGGAAGCAGCAGTTGATGATGAAATTTTGGGAGAAAAAATTCCAAAAAAATCCATCGTTTTTTTAAGTATCGCTGCCGCACATCGCAATGAAAAGATTTGGGACAATCCAGATGATTTTAACCCAGATCGCTTTCATCCAGATAAGGTGAAATCAATTCCCAAATTCGCATATATGCCATTTGGTGCAGGGCCGCGGATGTGTATTGGAAACCATTTCGCTTACATGGAAATGCAATTGTTGTTAGCCATGATGGTTCGAAAATTTGATTTCAAATATGAAAGAGATCAACCTGCGAAATATGAAACGTTGGTAACTTTGCGACCGAAAGATGGGATGCCTTTTTCAGTGAGCAATTTTTCAGTCGGCAGGTGACAGTCGGCAATTTGCAATCGGCAGTCGGCAAATAACAGTCAGCAATGGCAAAAAAGCAACAATTTTCTTTTATTGTGGAATCATACTTAAGGTCGTTTTTTTTAGCAGTATCTTTTATTACGACTGCGAACTGCTGACTGCTGATTGCTGACTGCTGATTGCTGACTGCTGATTGCTGACTGCTGATTGCTGACTGCTGACTGCTGATTGCCGACTGCTGATTGCCGACTAAAAACTACTCCTCAAGTCTTTTCAAAAACTCCTCCTCCGTATAAATATCGACCGTACCAAGTGCTTGCGCCTTTTTCAACTTTGAACCAGCCTTCTCCCCTGCTACCAAAATATTCAGATTACTACTCACGC
>CALLVG010000228.1 GCA_938010715.1 uncultured Saprospiraceae bacterium | reverse complement strand
ATTTGCAGGTCCTCTCCTTGACGGAAAATCTCTTTCCCATTGAACTTGTGCTAAGTGCTGAACAAATGAATTCAAACCTTCATCCATCCAAGTCCATTGGCGTTCATCAGAGTTGATAATCATTGGGAAGAAGTTATGACCAACCTCATGAATGATTACGCCAATCATTCCATACTTTGTTCGGTCACTATAAGTGCCATCCTTTTCTGGACGACCAAAGTTGAAACAAATCATCGGGTATTCCATTCCAATTCTGGCTGCATGAATTGACCATGCAACTGGGTACGGATAATCAATCGTATAGTGGCTGTACCATTTCAAAGTATGTGCAACCGCTTTGGTAGAATATTGATCCCATAAAGGATTTCCTTCTTTTGGATACATTGACATGGCCATGACAACTCTTCCGTCGCTCATCTCAACGCCAATTGCATCCCAGATGAATTTACGAGAAGATGCAAATCCAAAGTCTCTTACATTCTCTGCTTTGAAGCTCCAAGTCTTTGTTCCTGATGCTTTGCTCTTTTCGTTCTTCTTAGCTTCGTCTTCTGTAACAATGATTACTGGTTGCTCTCGCTCTTTTTCAGCCTCTCTAAAGCGCTCTATCTCTGTTTGTGATAAAACATCCGTTTCATTCTGTAAAACGCCTGTAGCACTTACGTAATGGTCTGAAGGTACGGTTATGTCAACTTCATAATTCCCAAATGGTAAAGTAAACTCTCCACGTCCGAGGAACTGTTTATTCTGCCATCCTTCATCGTCGCTGTAAACTGCCATGCGAGGAAAGAATTGAGCAATGGTGTAAAGGTAATTGTCATTCTCTTCAAAGTATTCAAAACCAGAGCGACCACCAATCTCCATTCTGTTGTTGATGTTATACCACCACTTGATGTCAAAAGAAATTTTCTCTCCATTTTTCAAAGGTTGAGGTAAGTCTAATCTCAGCATTGTCTTGACAATAGTATAAGACATATTTTGACCTTCTGTATTCCTCACATAGTCGATATTAAAACCACCTTCGAATGTTGGTGTGATTGATTTAATATCTCTAAGTGTCAT
Source organism: uncultured Saprospiraceae bacterium (assembly GCA_938010715.1). GTDB lineage: Bacteria > Bacteroidota > Bacteroidia > Chitinophagales > Saprospiraceae > JAGQWW01. Next base: position 5,772 of record CALLVG010000228.1, on the reverse strand, counting down.
CTTTTCTTGAATCTTATTCTCTCTTATTTTGTAAGTATCAGAATCTTTTGCTCTCATGTTTTGATCCAATTGAATCCACAAATATGAAAGCTGGTCAGGAGAGTTGTTGTGGTAAGTAATAGTTTCTTCTCCAGAGATTCTTTGTTTATCATCATCCAAAGTAATCTTCATTTTATAGTCTGCCTGCTGTTGCCAGTACATGTGTCCTGGTGCGCCAGAAGCCGTTCTATAAACGTTAGGAGTAGGTAATTCTTCGTGTAATTGTTTAAACTTATTTCTCTCTGGTTGTGCCAAAAGAAGCATAGATGTAGAAATAAAAAACAGTAGGAGTAAATTCTTTTTCATTGTAAAAATTTGAATGTTCCACGTGGAACATTGATATTAATAAACTTAGTTATGAGTTTGATTTAATTAGAATTGAAGAGCGACAAGGCAAATGTAATAATTAAAATTGTAGTGGAGTATTGTGTGTTCAGCATAAGACGGACAAAGAACAAGAACATCCACTACGCGTACTTCGAGCGAAGCCAAGAAGTACATAAGTAGAAACAAGTTCTCTGTTCTTGTGCTTCTTGGCTTCGTTCGAAGTACGCGTTATTATAAAGTTGCTTAGCTCAGAGTGCACTTGGATTCTTTTACTTGATTAATAGGAATTGCTAAAACTATGAATATATCAATAGTTACCCAACAACCATTCTTTAAAAAGGATATAATTGTTCTTCATCAAAACAGAGTTTTTCTTCTTCGATTTAAGAACAGCGAGCCTCTCAGGAATATGAATATCGGTTTTCAATATGTCTTCCATGTCATCAATAAACTTAGAAGGGTGGGCAGTTTCAAGGATAACTCCATTGGTGTTTGGGTTTTCTTTTTGATATTCTTTTAATGCCAAATAACCTACAGCACCATGAGGGTCAATAGTATAATTGAATTTATCATAGACTTCTTTTACGCCTTGTCGTGTTTCTTCATCATAAAAGAAATACCCTGAAATGTCTTTTTTGATAATGTTCCACGTGGAACCATACAAGTCCATCATCCTCGCAAAGTTAGATGGGCTACCCACATCCATTGCATTTGAGATAGTTCTAACAGAAGGCCTTGGCTGGTATTCTCCAGAAAATAAATACTCTGGAACGACGTCATTTGCGTTTGTGGCAGCTATGAAATGATGAATCGGTAAGCCCATTTTTTTTGCAAAAAGACCTGCTGTGAGGTTTCCGAAGTTTCCACTTGGAATACAAAAGACTACATCTTTCTTATTCTTAAGTTGCTTGTAAGCTTCAAAGTAATAAAATGATTGAGGTATCAAACGAGCAATGTTTATTGAATTAGCAGAGCTTAACCTGATAGAACTATTCAACTCTTTATCAAGAAAAGATTGTTTTACAATAGCTTGACAATCATCAAAAGTTCCATTGATTTCTACAGCTTCAATGTTCTCACCTAAAGTTGTTAGTTGCTTTTCTTGAAGCATACTTACTTTTCCAGAAGGATATAAAATGACAACTTTGACTCCAGGAGTTTTATAAAAACCAGCAGCAACTGCGCCGCCCGTATCTCCAGAAGTCGCTACCAAAATCACTAATTCTTTTTGTTCTCCTTTATTAAAATACGACATCAACTGCGCCATAAACCTTGCACCAAAATCTTTGAATGCTAATGATGGCCCATGGAATAATTCAAGGATATGCATTGAATCATTGAGACTAACAACTGGGGCAGGGAAATTAATTGATTTATCAATTATTGTTTTTAAATCTGCTTCTGGAATATACTCGCCAATCAAATTCTTAGAAACTTCAAATGCAATTTCTGCGAAAGTGTAATCACTCAAATTATCAATGAATTCTTTAGGCAATTGAGAAATGCGCTCTGGCATATACAAGCCGTTATCTGGCGGTAATCCTTTGAGAACTGCTTCTTTTAAAGAAACAACGTGTTTTTTATTTTTTGTGCTATAGAGATTCATGATTTAATTAATTGATAACCAATGTATTACGAAATATTAATTTACGTAATTAATACTTTTTAACAATAAAATAGTGCCAAAATAAACCAAAGTTTTAGGATTTGTGGAAATCATTTGAATCAAGTACACGTTTACATTTTATTAAACGCTCAAAACTGATTTTAAAATCTCTACTCCTTAAATTTGCAGTATGAAAATTCTAATGGTTTGTCTTGGAAATATATGCCGCTCACCTTTGGCAGAAGGCATTTTAAAAAATAAGGCAATTTCTAACAATTTAGATTGGGAAGTTGATTCTGCTGGAACAAGCGGTTATCATAATGGAGAATTACCAGATCCAAGATCAATTAATGTTGCAAAACATCATGGTATCGATATAATGGATCAACGTTCTCGGCTTTTTGTAAAAGAAGACTTTGATCGATTCGATTTGATTTTGGCAATGGATAGTTCTAACTATCAAAATATTCTAAGACTCGCGGCTTCCGATGTGCAAAAGGAAAAAGTAAAACTCATCATGAACTACGAAAGGCCAGGGTACAATCAAGCCGTTCCAGATCCTTATTGGAACAGTGATGGTTTTGAAGGTGTCTATCAAATGTTAGATAGAGCTTGCGATAAAATTATTGAGCAACATTCCTAATTGTTGTTTTCAAGGCTCTTATTTAATTGTTAAAAGAAAGGTTTTTACGGTACTTCCCCCAAGGCTAAAACACATATATTCTTCTCTTATTTTGTAGAGTTTTACATTGAAATTAATTTAATTAGTTGATTGTCAGTTAATTACAGTAGTGTTAAATTTTACAATTGAATTCTTTTTCAAAAATAACAAAGCTTAAATCGGTCTCGTCATTTAGGAAATAACTTATTTATTCACCTAAATTAAATTGCCATGAGACTTTTCTTGCAGATTTTCGTTTTGATGCTGTCGATATTGGCTACTTCAGTTAGCCTTCGCGGACAGCAATTTAGCCAACCACTGAACTCCGGCTACTGGACCTTTGGGTTGAATACCGGAAAAGCCTACCAAAGCAGTGATGTGAAATCGTCAGCAAGCGGATACGGATTAGGTTTGACTGGTGGAAAAAATATTTACTACAAGCCAGGTGCGACGTTAGACTTCGGCGTGAGAGGTAGATTTTCTTACAATCAGACAAAAGGGTTGAATCCAATTCGCAATTATAATATTACAAACAACACCGCTGTCAATGGCTTGGAAGGATTGGACTACACTTCGTTCCCGGAAAAATTTGGAGAGGATAGAGGATTCATTTTTTCAAATCATAAAACTGATTTGGCGGAAGCTGGAGTAGAAGCAGTTGTGACTTTAAATGAATTGAAAGAAAAGACTGGTGTCAAAGTTTCTCTATTCGGTGGCGTTGGTGCTAACATATATAATGTAAGAACGGATCAAAGCAATCGTACAGGCGATGAATATTTTGAAGAATATGCAGCATTGAACGATAGAGCGCCTGTGAGAGAAATTAATAGAAATTTGCGTAGTGCAATTTTGGATGGAGACTATGAAAGTCAAGCAGATGGTTTTGCAGATGGTCCGAAAGCAGGATTCATGCCTTCATTGGGAGCAGAAGTTGGTTTTCAAGTAACACCAAAATTCTCAATTGATTTAGGCCACAGAACGACTTTCTCAGGAACTGATTTATTGGATGGAGAACAATGGAGGAGTGGCGATGATGACATTTTGCACTATACTTACATGGGCGCAAATTTCAATATCAATAAAAGAGAAAAAGCATATTTGGCTCCAGAGATTATTATCATGCAACCAAGAAATGCGACAGCAACTGATGTTCGAGAGATCAGAGTTTATGCTAAAATCAACAATGTTGAAAGAGCATCGGATGTCGAATTGTTAGTCAATGGAAAGTCAAAGCCTTTCAATTTTAGAAAAGAAAAATTGAGTGCGACGGTCTTTTTGCAAGAAGGAGAAAATGATATTGAAATCATTGCAGGTAATTTTGGAGGAGAAGATCGTAAGCATGTAAATGTTTTATTCGAAGAAAGAACGGTTGTGATTCCGCCGCCGCCAGTTAGGTCGATTCCGCCTGTGCGACCAACGCCTCCGCCAGTGATTTACCGACCGAACGTTGAGATTTTGAATACAGACCGAACGATAAGAGAAGATCGTTTTAGCATAGAAGCGCGAACGAATAATGTTGAATTCAGAGAAGATATTGAATTATTTGTAAACGGTAGAAATACGAATTTCCAATTCGATCAATACCGTCAAAAAGTAGAAGCAACGATTTATTTATTGCCTGGCGAGAATGATGTTGTGTTGCGAGTTTTCAACGATGCAGGAGAAGCAGAAGATCGGATGATTGTTGTTTTTGATGATAGAGTTCCAACGCCTTTTGTAAAAATAACGCAGCCAGAACCTCAATTCAGAACAAGTCGAAATCAAGTGAAAGTAGTTGCTGAAACAGAATTCGTTTTTGATAAAAGAGATGTTTTGTTGACCGTCAATGGACGTGAGGTGAGACATTTTGATTTTAGAAATGATTGTTTGACGAAGCAAGTTCGACTGGAAGAAGGAAGAAATATCATCCGTATTCGTGTTGAAAATGAATCTGGTTTTTCTGAAGATAAAGTGGTGGTTTTCCACAAAATCGTTCAACCTGATTTGAGAGAACCAGTTGTTCAAATTATTTCGCCAGCTGACCACACTACTGTTGAAAACAAAGTGATTGAATTGGTTGCAAATGTAGCAGAAGTAAAAGGCAAGCGAAATATTGAATTGGAGTTGAATGATACAGCAATTCGCGATTTTACTTTCACTGGTGAAACGTTGAAAGCAAGATTGACTTTGAAAAAAGGATCTAACAAAATCACTTTGCGCGCTGCCAATAAAGATGGACGTGATGCACAGACGGTTATCGTGAAGTTCCAACCAAAACGAACAGAAATCACAATGGCGAAGCCAGTGATAAAAATGATCAAGCCTACAAATAATCAGACCGTTCATAAAAAAACGATCACGATTAAAGGCGAGGTAACCAGTGCAAAATCAGTTGAGGTATTTGTGAATAATGTGAAATTGACTGATGTGAATTTTAACAGAAGAAATTTCACAGCTACTGCAAATTTGAAAAACGGCAGAAATACGATTAAAGTAAAAGCAACGAATCGATCAGGTGGAGTAGAGGAGACGATTGCGGTAACTTTTAAAAAGAAAGTTGAAGTTGTAAAAGCACCAACAATCGAAATTATTACGCCTACTGATCGTAAAGTAGTAAATCAAGGTTTCGAAAAATTGGAAGCGACTATAAAATCTGCTGACAAAGTAGAAGTGTTCGTTAATGATGAAAAAGTCAGAAACCTAACATTTAAAAATCAGAAACTTGTAGCGATGTTGAATTTGAAAAAAGGTGCCAACAAAGTTGTCGTAAAAGCAACGAACAAAGGCGGTACGACTTCAGAATCAATCACTATTATTTATAAAGAAAAAACAGCACCACCAGTAAAAGAAATTAAGCAGGCAGAAACAATTGTCAAGTCTCCTTCGACTAATGCTCCTGAAAAAGTAATTGGCGTTGGAACTAACACAAAGGTTGATGTAAAGCCAGTAAAGACTAAGAATCCGATTGGAAAGAAATCACGAGGCGGATTCTAAAAGAGTTTAGGTGATAAAATCAATTTTGAATAGCACGGGCAGTTTTGTTCGTGCTATTTTTTTATGAATTTGGTTGAGATTTTTTTGTTGTCTTTTGAAATTAAAACGAGCATGTAAACCCCAGTCGAAAATTTTGAACAATCAATTTTTGATTGCTGGTTTTCAA
>CALLVG010000227.1 GCA_938010715.1 uncultured Saprospiraceae bacterium | reverse complement strand
CATAAATTACTAGATAAAATATTTTTAAATTCTTGAAATGCTTTTATCCGAGTTTCACCACTAGTTCTAATATTTATGCCATCTGATGCTAAATTCCAATATTGACTAAATGGCTTATTTAGAAACTCAAAATTGATTTTGGCTAATCCCCTTTTTTCTCCATTTTTAACATAATCACTATGAAATTGAATAGGGGACTTATTTTCGAAACTACTTTTTTTGCCTTCATTTTTGAGTTCATTAATAAACGTGTTCAGTAAGCCTCCAATTCCTTCTAAGATAGACGTCTTCCCACTCCCATTCACCCCAACCAAAACCACCAACCCACCTTCCCCTTCCGGAAAATCCATCTCCAATTTCTCGAACCCGCGAAAATTTTCTAAAACAAGTTGTTGAATTCTCATATTAATTTCTTTTGAATAGAAGTAAAAGTAAGAATTTTATTCATTCAAATTCTTGTAAGGAATCCGCGCCTGAATACTCCTTCCCAAAGTCATTTCATCCGCATACTCCAAATCACCTCCAAAAGAAACACCACGGGAGATGGTACTAATATTCACACCCAAAGGTTTGATTTTTTTAGAAACAAAAAAGATAGTGGTCTCGCCCTCGATAGTGGGACTGATAGCCATGATGACTTCTTTGGTTTCACCTGATTTGATACGTTCGGTGAGGGTGTCTATATTTAAGGTCTCTGGGCCAATGCCTTGAATCGGAGAAATCGTTCCACCCAAAACATGATACAAGCCTCTGAATTGGCGCGTATCTTCAATCGCCATCACATCACGAATTGATTCTACCACACAAATCGTCGATTTATCTCTACGCGGATCAGCGCAAATGGAACAGACGTTTTCATCCGAAAGGTTGTGGCACTTTTCACAATGTTTGATGTTTTTAACCAATGATTCGAGTGCACCTGCGTATTCCTCAGTGTATTCTTTTCCCTGCTTTATCATGTGCAAGGCCAATCTCAAAGCTGTTTTTTTACCTACACCCGGGAGGGTAGAGAAGGCATCAACAGCAGCTTCCAATAGTTTTGAAGAAAATTCCATGATGCAAAGTTAGAACATTGAATTGAAAGTTATAGGTTGAACAAACACTAATCTGTACTTCGAGCGCAGTCGAGAAGCACAAAAGTGGAAAATGGTGTCCTGTTTAGGAAAGTGTAAAAAATAACTTCCCATAGAAACGCAATTTATTTCTGAACCATTCCTTAAGTACTTCTCGGCTCCGCTCGAAGTACGCTAAAAAAAATAAGCCGCAGGGAGTGATCCCTACGGCTTGGTATTATTATAGCGTTTCGAATCTAAAAGAATTCTACGCTTTTGGAATTAAATTTTATTGAACTACGATAGAACGAGTTACAAATTGATTTCCAATATTTACTTTTGTATGGTAAATTCCTTTTGCAAGGTTTCCTACATTGAACGGAATGGATTGTTTACCAGCCAATTGACCATAATTTCTATTCAAAATCATCTGACCAACATTGTTGTAAACTTCAACACTTACATCTTCGCTATTTTCCAAATTTAACTTGATGAATGTTACATCATTAGTTGGGTTAGGAGAAATACCTACAAATGCTTCGTGTGTTTCAACATTTGTTACATTTGATACAGTTGACCATTCACTGTAGTAGGTGAATTTTGCATTATTAGCAGTACCGTTTGGTTCCAATAATACTGCAGCAATTGCCATTTGAGTAGGGTCTTGGTCTTCTGGAACTACATAAGTGAAAGTATATGAGTAAGTTTCACCTGCAGACATCGCACCTGGAAGGCTACCTTCTTGACCAGCAAAACCACCTAAGATAGCTCTACTTACATGATTGTAAATCATATCACTAGCAGGTATTGTAGCTGGAAGATTCTCGAAACCACCCATTGGGCCGTTAGCACCCCCAGCATAAGCATTTGCCTGATTGTAACCATTTTCTGTACCAGTAACGAAATCTTCACTAACAACTGCCAATAAGCGATAATCACCGCTTACATCCTCCTTGAAGGTTGCGTTTACAGTTGCAGTAACTGTTCTAAAAGTTCCATCATCAAAAAATTCGACGTCGCTAGATAAAGTAGCAACTGGCGTTTCTGTAATGAAATTAAAAAGTTGATTTTCTAAATTTAGTGCTGATGGGTCTGCTTCTATAGTTCTATCAATAACACCACCTGGGAATCCTGTGAAGCCAGGAAAAGTTCTTACCCCTAAGTCATGTTCTGCAACGGTCATCGGATCTCCATTATGAACAGCGATACCTACGAAATATTTTTTGTACTCAGCTGCCATATATTCCATTCCTACTGTTCCACGAGTACACCAAGGACACCAAGTACCCGTTCCTTCCTCTACGAATACCGCTTTGTCTGGAGCAGGAGTTACGATACCATAAGAAGTCGTTTTACTATCATTGTCTCCTGAGTCATCAGAACCTCCATTGATATTACTAATCGTAAAAGTTAATTCGCTATTAGCACTATTTGCCATGTAAGACTCGTCAAAGACAACCTCTTCTTCTCCGAATATTGCGATATTGGTACCTGTAATTGATTTTGTTCCAGAAGTTACACCATCAGTCCAAGTGATATCATAAGAGTTAATTGGCATTACGCCTAAATTTTTCACAGATGCGGTGACATTATATTCTTTACCGCCAAGCATACGTGGAGGAAGTTTAGCGCCCAACATTGCCAAGTCTAAATTACCTGGAACGAATGGTTCGTGTGAATACATTACATCATCTACATAATAATCATGTCCTTCGAGTGGGTAAAGATTCAATCCACCAACTCTGTTATCAGTATTTCTCCATTGTGAAACTACATTGCCATCAATAGAAAGAGACCATTGGTTCAGTGTCAAATCAACATCGACAACTACTTTGAACCATTTTTCTACCGGGAATTCTGTAGAAGATGAAGCTTCAGGTGTGGATACTACGCCATCGGCACTATTAAACGTAGAGTTTAAAGTCCAAGCAGTTCCTTCAACTGGTGTTCCTTGGAAATTGAAATAAGCACCATTTCCTTGGACATACATCATCATTTCAAAATGTAACATTCCAGTATTGTACGCGGCTGGAAATGGTAGAAAAACATCCATAGGTCCTTGTGCAGTTGCAGTTGCAGAGAAAATATGTAGTGAATTTTTTCCACTAACTGCTTGATCGGAAGTAACAGGCGCATCTGCATTAGCAGCAGTAGAGTTTTGCCAAGTACGCCAATCTGGAGAGCTTGCAGCGATCATGTCGCCTTCATTATAAGATTCAAAATCATCGCTCCACATAATTTGACCATAAGCCAAACCAGTTGCAGCAAAAACGAATAAAAACAGTAGAACTTTTTTCATAAACTGATTATTTAATAAAATTTAAGAGGTTAATATTAAGAATGTATTTTTTATTGTAATTTTTTTTAATCGGAAAGTCGGTAGATGTTTTGGATACTTAGCTATGCGACAAGCAAACATTTCGTGAAAATTAGAAATGTTGGTTAAATATACTACAACCTTATTGATTGCTCTACCTAATTGTCAAATTCTGTCCTTGTAAATTGTTAAAAAGTCGGACGGATTGCAAGGAAGAGGTGTGCAATCAAAATCGAAATTTTGACTTAAACAACTTCTTAAGTAGCTTAAGTTAAATAATCGTCATTTCTGGCAGAGCAGATTTTTTGCTAATCAAGGCAAAAAATCTTTGCATAGCCGCGCTATGGAAATATTTTTTAACGTAGGGTAGCGAAAAATTTGTTTGTCAAAAATATGTCGATTATTTGAGTTAGGCTACTTAAGTATTACTCTAAAAATAACTTCCCTCTTCAATTCAAAAAATTAGCTCGAAAAACCTCATTATCAATCACTTTTCCTTCACTAATTTTTTGAAATCGGGAACTTATTTTTTGAGCGTTCCTAAGTATTCAAGGCGCCACAAACACTCAATACTTGTCCTGAAACATAGGTTGACATATCCGAACCTAAAAATACACAAGCATTCGCAACTTCATCTCCTTTGCCGAGGCGTTTGAGCGGGATGTTGGTCAAAAAGCCCTCTTTCGTTTTATCATCTAATACTTCTGTCATTTCAGTTTCGATAAATCCAGGAGCGATGGCATTACATCGGATGCTTCTCGAACCCACCTCTTTTGCGATTGATTTGGTGAAACCAATTATACCAGCTTTGGAGGCAGCATAATTTGCTTGGCCTGCATTACCAAAAACGCCAACAACCGAACTCATATTTATGATAGAACCACTTCTATTTTTCAACATAGGGCGAAGTGCATGTTTTGTTAAATTGAAAACAGACTTTAGATTTACATCAATGACTTGATCCCATTGTTCTTCATTCATACGAAGCATCAAAGTGTCTTTGGTGATACCAGCGTTATTAATCAGAATGTCAATTTTTCCAAAATTTTCAACTACTTGTTTAATCAATGCCTCTGCTTGGCCATAGTCTGCGGCATCTGATTGGATTGCCTCAGCTTTTACGCCCATGTCTTCCAATTCTTTTTGAATAGCCAATGCTTTTTCGGCTGATGAACGGTAGGTAAAAGCAACATTTGCACCTTCTGCTGCAAATTTTCGGACAATAGCAGCTCCAATTCCTCGTGAGCCACCAGTTACTAAAGCTACTTTTTCGGATAGTAATCCCATATTATTTCGTTTTGATTTGTCGTAAGATTTTTTTTTATAGCTGCGAAAGTAAAGTTTTTTTGAAAAGTAGTGGAACAAATTTTAGGGAACAGACTATGTTCGTTCAACAATAAAAATACAAAATCAGGTATTTCTCAAATTTATTTATGAAAGTAAAATGGTTTTTCTTGCTAATCAGCGATAATTATTTTTTTTTAAATTTTGTAAAGTAATGGTTATTAGTAAGTTAAGTATTATTTTTTTATTCATTCCGAAAGTCACCATTTTTAAGGTATAACAAGTTAGCGACTAAAAGAACTACCTTAGCGTAACGGAAAAACTATAATTTATCTTTCCATCCCTCCTTAATTATATCGCATTGAAACTCCCGCTCAATTTATTTTTAGTACCATTAATTACTCACTCAAACAACACCATAAATTATGAAAAACTATTTTTTACTTTTATCGATTCTCTGCTCATTCAGTGTTATAAATGTTCATGCACAAATCAAGTTGGCAATGATAGACAACCTTTATGCAGAGCGTTTTGAAATCTATGCACTACATGAAGATCCTGATTTTCCTGATACAAAATCTTTTATAGGGACAGGGCAAGTGACTTTGGTTGTAAATGCCCAAACTGAACTTTCAAACGTCACCAATTACAACGGAATCTGGGTACTAAATTCAAAAGCATTGACGCCAGAGGAAAATCCATCTAAAGATTATTTGTCGTTTGGATTTTCTGATTATACAGAGCTTCGGATTTCTGGTTCTAAACCAACCTTGCTTTTTGCGGTAGAGTACAGTAAAGCGGGCATAGCTCATATTGTGGAGATGGAAGATCCTTTTTGTAAAATACCAAACTCATTAGGAACGAATCCTGGTAATGAACTTTCAATTGCAACTTTTGAAGATGGAATGAAAATGATGAGATATAGCAGCAATTATGAGCCCTGTAGCCCAAGTCCACTTCCATGCGAATTGGCAGAAATGCAAATGGCTAAAAATGGCCAAATAAAGAAAAGACCGAACAACGGAGTAGCGAATAAGAATGATAATGGAACCATCATGGCTTCCAAAGTCAAAAAAAATAGACCATAAAAATTATTTTATT
>CALLVG010000226.1 GCA_938010715.1 uncultured Saprospiraceae bacterium | reverse complement strand
TCACCCGTACAGCCATCGACCAAATCATACATTAAAGCGCGGTCAAATCCACCAGCCAAAGTTTCTAAATATCCACGAACGAGCCATTGGCCTTGAACGTCTTGCTGATCGTATTCGCCCAAACCATTTACAGGTGCGCGTTGCTCTGAAAATAAATCAGTATCCCAACCAAACTCTGACATCCACAATTCTACATTTGGGAAATTTTGGTCGCGCCAGTTTTTGATAGGCAGTAATTTTTCTTTCAAATTATCTTCCTCTGGGCTGATGCCTCTTTGACCGAATGTGTTCAATCCTTGATTTACGTTAGAATAATGATGGTAACTAATCACATCAAAAGGATACAAACCGTAAGTTGAGTTTGCATTTCGATTATTTTCACACCATGCAATCACATCTTGAATGTAAGTAGTGTCCAAATCTGAAATTCCACTCATCACCATTTTGATGGTTGGATCTGCGTTTTTAGCACCAACCGTCGAAATCATCATTCCTGGATTGTCTGGGTCAGAGACTAAGCCCATCGTTTGACCATGACCGTCAAAATCTGCACTTAACATTGCCGCATATTCTTCTGCGGTGAGATTTGCATTGGGGCGGCTTTGCGCACGCCACCATTTGTTGGGTTCGTTCCAATCTTCAATATATTCTATAAATCCTAAACCTGTTACTGGGGTTTCGTCTGGATGTAATTTAGTAGCAACAAGTTGATTTTGTCTTTGGGTAGAAAAGGTCGTATTCCCAAAACGAGCGACGTATTGATAAACCCAATCTGCATGTTCGATGTATGAATTTGGATCGAGCGGGTCTTCACCAGCAAAAAGTGGCAACTGTTCCAATTGCTCATTGGCAGTAGGAAAAGAAGGCTTCAAATTAGGATTGATGATGTAAGGTGCGCTTTGCATCAATACAGGCGCAAGAACTTTTCCATTACTTAAATCACCATAAAATTCGTCAAAATTTATTCCTAAAGATTGGGTTTGATAACTCGGATTCCATTTGAATTGACAGTTTGGGTAGCCGAGAGAGGCGGTTTCAAAAACGCCGTTTAAACCTGGGTATCCCTCGTCGAGTCGCCATTCGTGGTATTCGCGAATTATGCCGAAAGCCTCCATTTTGTCAACTGGATTTCCTCGTCTGACATTGATGCCGAAGAAGTCGTCAAAAACGGGTTGTTGTGCTAAAATGAAATTGGGCAGAAATGCCAAAAGGCAAATTGCAAAGAGTTTTGTTAAGTAGGGGTGAGTTGAGTTGTCCATGAAGTCTGAATAGTTGTAGTCTTGCTCTACGCACAGCGCAAAGCGAAAAGTGTAATTGCAAATTGATATTCAGTGAGTAGAGATGAGGGGACAATCGTTTCAGAATTTCGAGTAAAATTGACTTTCTGAAAACATTTTAGAGATTGTTTGAAATTCTATGATTGAGCGAAAGTGAGGAAATTTTGTTTTGAATAAGGCAAAAAACGTGGGCGATGCCTTAGCATCCTGGGTTTGCTTGATGCCAGAGCATCAAAGGCTTTTTAACGCAATTCAAAAATTAAATTTGCCACTTGTAGCCAATTGATAGAAATTTAAACAAGCTCTTAAATTAGGAACGGTGAAAAACTAAGTAGTTAACTTTTAGAGTTCGTAAGTTTTTGATTAGTGGAGGCGCGAAAAAGGGAGTTTATCGAGTATAAATGAGCTTTTTCGCAACGAAGGATTATCGAAAAATTACCACTCAAAAATGACTACTTATTTTTTTATCGTTTCTTAATTCTACTTTAAGACTCTCTACCCTGAGTCTTTTTTAAAATGCCAATCCATGTTTTTTTTTCGTTTGAATTGCCTTTTTTTCATTCGCTCAATTTCCTTTTCAAGAGGATTTGAAGGAGCAATTATAGTTTGAGCAATTAAAACGACGACCATTTTTCGAGCATCGTGCAAACTCATCAATGGATATTCTAATTCTTGGTCAATTTGCTCTTTGAGCATAAACAACATAGCCATAAAAACTATCGCATGGTGATGATGCCAACTTTTCCAACCTCGAATTTGATAATCAGACATCCCAAATTCATTCTTTCCATCATCAAAATTACGTTCTACCCAATAGCGTTGTGCTTGAAAAAAAGCAAAATCTTCCTTTTTGTAATCCTCTAAGGAACCATTGCTTAAGCTATATTTGGAGTCCGTTATTTTATCATTTTTATCAAGTGTTTTGCGAATAATCAGGGTACGTTGGCGTGCTGCTGCTTCCTCATTATCCCAAACCCAGACTTCTTTAAAATGCATAGAAGCCCTTAACCATCCCTTTGTGGTTTTTCGAATTTTAATTACTTCCCAATCTTTTTCTACTACCTTTTCTGCATATTTATCTACACGAATCGGGACACTCATTGTTTGTCTTTGACTTGGAGTTCTCCCTCGTCCTTCTTTTTTCTCCGGCACGAATATCTTGGGGGCTTGCTCATAAATGTGTTGGTCTTTGTGGACATCTAAGATGAAAAGTAAATTTCGCTCATCCAATCCCTTACCTAACCCATAGTTATGACCATATAATCCATCGCCGCCTACCCAATCAAAAACAATCTTATTCGCTATCGCTTTATCTATCAATTCTAAAGCTAAAACAGGTTTTGTTTTATGCACTATTTTTAATTCAGGTATTCCCACTTTGAGACACCTCTGTTTATCATCCGCCCATTCTTTTGGTAAAAACAACGATTCATCTATCAGGGTCGAACGTTTATTATTACATAAACTTAAATAAACTGCAACTTGACTATTTTCTACTTTTCCAACACTTCCAGCATATTGTCGAGCCACTCCTACTGAATGTTCGCCTTTCTTTATATGACTACTTTCATCAATTATTAACCCTGTTGCCTTCCCTGTTTTCTCCTTTTCTTTCTCTAATAAAGCACTTGCATCTTGACCAACTTGCTTGATCACTTCCTCATGATCCCATGGCGAGTTCGATAAAAAATGCTGATACTGGTGGTAAGGCATTTTACCATCTTGTTCTTCCATTCTTTCCATATTTGCTTTTCCTTTCTCACTATACAACAAACCTTGAAGGTAACTCCAAGCCTGTTCACTTACATTATTACGGTATACCGCAAAACTTGCTTTGTAGGGTTCGAAGTATCTTTGTATATTGCTTGCATAGACTCCTGATTCTTCGCTTTTTTTTATCATTCATCTCTCAAAAATCGCTTTTTTTTTAAAATTCGACTTTATAGTTTAGAGTCTTAAAGTAGAATTAAGAAACGCTCAAAAAATAAGTTCCCGATTTCAAAAAATTAGTGAAGGAAAAGTGATT
>CALLVG010000225.1 GCA_938010715.1 uncultured Saprospiraceae bacterium | reverse complement strand
GTAAAATTTCTCCAATAGAACCACTAAAATCGCTGTTGATATTTTGCCAATTTTGGCCTGAATCATCCGAAAAAAGAAATCCAGCGTATTTTTGAAATACTAAAATGTTGCCGTCTGAATTTAAATTGAAATCATCAATCTCTGCTCCCATCGGTCCTCCCAAGGGTTCCAATTCGATCTCTTGGCTATATAAAGTTGTAACGCTAAAAAACAATCCGAAAACAAAAATTATTAATCTCATCTTTTCTGATTTTTCAAATTCGTAAGTAATTGGAAAAAATTATATTTCAAATTTCAACTTATACTTTCTTGTTTCAAAAGTCATTTTTATCAATTTGCGACAACCATTATGTATTTTTATGTAGAAAAAGCATTCATTCGCGACACATATTTAAAATTATCTATAATGACAAAAAGCAGATTATGGGGTATTTTGGAGCAAATAAGTAAGCGTGACCTGCGTGAAATCGGCGATTGTATCCGTTCTCCGCATTTCAACAAGCGCGAATATGTAGTGAAGTTATTCGATTTATTGGTGGAATGCAGAGAGACATTGCAAATAATTCCAGACAAAAGAATGCTTCATGAACATATTTTTCCTAATTTAGAATTTAGTGATTCTCGTGTTCGGAGCGCTATGAGTTTAGTTTTGAAAGTGGTGGAGCAATACTTGACTTTAAAAGTAATTGAAGAAAAAACGGCGGGTAGCTCATTGGCTTTGGCGAAAGCCTATCGACAAAAGAATTTGCAAAAGCACTACAACCAAACTATTCGATTTACAGAAGAAATATTAGAAAAGAAAGCACACCGCAATGCTGATTTTTATGAAGACTTATATGATTTGGAATATGAAAAATATCAATCACTCTCTGCACAGCGACAGCTCAACACCATCAATTTACAATCACTTTCTGATAAATTGGACATCGGT
This sequence comes from uncultured Saprospiraceae bacterium, assembly GCA_938010715.1. Classification (GTDB taxonomy): domain Bacteria; phylum Bacteroidota; class Bacteroidia; order Chitinophagales; family Saprospiraceae; genus JAGQWW01. The sequence goes on along the minus strand of CALLVG010000225.1, from coordinate 14,246 downwards.
TATTTATCTCAAAAATTGAGGCAAACTTGTTTTTCGATTTCGCACATGCGGGTGTACTCGATGGAGTATGATTTTGGATTATTGCCTGCGATTTTGGATAAAGCAGGGCAAGCGGAATATCAAGCGATTCCAGCAATTGCGCTTTATTATCATGGATATTTTGCGTTGACGAATCCCAATGACGAATATCATTTTCAACAATTCAAAAAGCAACTTTTTGACTTTGGATACCAGTTTCCAAAAAATGAGTTGCGCGACCTTTATTTGTTGGCGACAAATTATTGCACCAAACGTGTCAATGAAGGATCTCCTCATTTTGCCAATGAATCTTTGGATTTATACAAAGAAGCGTTGCGTCAAGAATTGTTATTAACTGATGGTGTTTTGTCTCATATCACTTTTAGTAACATCACTGCGATTGCGCTTTTGACCGAGGACTATTCATTCACAGAAGCATTTTTAGAAAAGTATAAAAAATCACTTCTTCCAAAATATCGAAAACCTATCTACAGCTTCAACCGTGGTCGTTTCGAATACCAACGAGGTAATTTTGACAAAGCACTTGATTTGCTTCAACAGCGATTGTATAAAGATTTACTACTCAACCTTTCGGCGAAAGCCGTCATGGCAAAAATATTTTACGAGATGGATGCCGTTGATTTATTGACTTCGCATTTAGATGCCATGAGTCAGTTTATCCGTCGAAAAAAAGTGATTGGTTATCATCAAGAGAACTTCCAAAATTTCATTTCTTTTTTGAAAAAAATAGTTGAAGTACCTGATTTTGAAAAAGAGAATCGCAGTAATTTAAAAGTGGATATCCAGGAGGCAAAGGCAGTTGCAGAACGGCGTTGGTTATTGGAGCACGTGTGATCGCAGCCCACGAATTCATTCGTGGGGTCACACGCGGGAACATACGGTAGATACGTGGTGTACATATATACCCACGAATGAATTCGTGGGTTGCAGCAAGTTTGATTTATTTCAACGCAGCTACCCTTTCCAACAACCATTTTCTTTCGACCAAATATTGCTCATCGGACATTTGTGTTTTTAGTTTTTCTAAAGCAGCTTTATCGAAGAAATTGACGGTAGTGAGTCGTTTGGTATATTTTATAAAATTGAGATAATTAGTTTTGTGATAGCCCAATCCTTTTTTACGTTGAATGTAAGCTTTGAAACTCATCAGCAAATTATCGAGTGCGCTTTGTTCTTTTAATTCATAATACATTTTGGCTAAGAGCATTTTCCCAAACATGTTATGAAGGACGTTATCAAATTCTGTCATGACCAATAACTGCATCGCTCGATCATAATCTTTGACCTCATAATAGTAATGCGCGAGGTTATGATTTTTATTTCCTTCTCTTATTTTTTCTGGTAGCCGCTCTGCATATTCATAAATAAAATCCTTTACCCAATCATATTCTTTTGATTGCAAACCTGCGACCACTATATTTTTATACGTCCAACGACTGAGTTGTCCATTTTCATAAAAAACTGCTGCCACCAATCCAGATTTGTATAGTTCAAATGCTTCTCGCAAAAAGGTACGGTTGCCTTGATTAACCTGTCGAATACAAAAATTAATCGCAATCAAGTAATGACCACGCAACTCCGCAGGCGTAAAAGAGCCAACCTCATTCTGAAGCAAGTCTTTTAATTTTTCAAAAGGAGAAGAATCATCTTTGGCAGAAAGTGCTTTATAGGAATAGTAATAAATTGCGACCGAAGGCTCATCCAACCATTTACTATTTTCTAAAAATTCCAACAACGGTTGCAACAAGCCTGTTTCGTATTCTTTTTTGACGACTGCCTGCAAACTTAACATTGTACAAGCATTGTAGAGTTTTTCAACTATGAAAGAAATGTCCTGCGCGTCAGACAATTCCTGCAAAGGGATATTTCCAGATCGTTTGAAGGAATCTGCTTTTACTTTTTCAATATATCTTTGGTACTCTACTAAATGAAAGGAACGATTTCTAAAAACAGTTTTCTTTTGAGACTTTTCTAATTTTAGAAAAATACGATCGAAGTGCTGATGAAGCCCTCGTTTCCGATAAGCACGAAGCAAGTGCAGCTGATTATCCTTCTCTTCACTTTGCCATTCCGTCCAAGCAAAAAACTGCTCAATCACTTTCAACAAATACGAATTGACATAATGAAGTTTTTGAACTTCAAATTTTTCTTTAGGAAATATGGCTTCAAATAAAATTTCACTATTCAATTGAGTTTCTTCTTTATTGATATTTTTTTTCAAAAATTCAAACAAATTGATAACATCCTTGTGTTGATTGTAAATAGGAGAACGAACGAACTTCTCAAACGACTTCAGCTCTTTCTTTGAAAGCATTTTAAAGACCTGCAATGTTCGATTCTCGCTCATTTAGAGCAAATTTTATTGATGGAATAAACTATTTTTATAAAACTCTAAGGCAATTATAGGGATACAATAGGTGTTTTCCTAATTCGCTAAAAATTTTCTATTCGATAAATCAATCTAAAAAACAAAACTAAATACCTGACTATCAATAACTTATATTTTAAAATGTGAATTTTTAATTCGATAATTGGCTAATTTTGTATTGGATGAATGTTAAATTTATTTAAGACATTTATAATAGAGAAAGAGTATCTCAAATCAAATTATGACCTTAGTACGATACATAAAACCTCTGGCTGTTTTCTATTTTTTATTAGCCTATGCCATGCTCAACGCTCAGGGTTGGGAGAAAACTTATGGCGGAATGACTTCTGATGTCGCCAATGACCTTGTCCAAACAGCTGACAACGGATGGCTCATAGTGGGTTCCTCTTCGAGTTTCGGAGCAGGCGACCGAGACGTCTATTTGGTTAAAACTGATGTGGACGGAACAGAGCAATGGCATAGGTCTTTTGGCGCTGCCAACGAAGACATAGGTACGGCTATCGACTTGCTTTCAGATGGTACAATGCTCATTGCTGGAAACACAGAAAGTGCTACCGCAACCCATGGCATGATTTGGAAAAGAAACTCACTTGGTGATTCACTTTGGTCCTTCAAAACACTTCAAGATTCAGTTTCCCTTGTTGACATTAAACAAACCCCCGACGGAAATATTGTTGCTGTTGGAAATAGAAAAATCAATGGTATAGAACATAGAATTTTCATTGTAAAAATTGACGGAAACGGACAGCCAATTTATGAAAAAACACTTGATGCCAATGATATTGAAATTGCTTTTGAATTATTAGCACTTCCCGACAACTCATTTTTGATTGCAGGTTACTCCCGCGATAACCCCACAGGTGTAGATGCATATTTAGCCAAAATAACGATCAATGGAGATGTCGATTGGGAAAATCAATACGGTGACCCCATGAATGAAGAGCAAGCACTTTGCATCACTACTTCTCAGAATGGTGGCTATTACCTCGGTGGATTTAGTGACGATAACCCGACTCAACCCGATTCAAAAATGTGGTTGCTTGAAGTCGAAGCAAATGGAACCTACAAATTTGATACAACCATTCAAATAGAAGGTAAGGAGATATGTAGAGCGATTACTCAACTACCAAATAGCGACTTATTGTTGGCCGGAGAAATTAAAGCAATAAATAATAATGATAACGGCCTCTTGGTAAAAACAAACAGCTCAGGAGATAAAATTTGGTCTAAAAGCTACGGAAGCATTGATTACGATGTACTCACTGCTGTTGAGTTTTTCAATAACAATATTTTTTTATCAGGAACGACTTCAAGTTTTGGAGCAGGTGGATTTGATGCTTGGCTTTTACGTGCAGATGCCAACGGCAATAGTTTAACCCATGTTTTGAACGGAAATGTTTATGATGACCTAAACTTGAATTGCTTCTTTGACAATAACGAACTTGGCATCAAAGATTGGATGATAGAAATCGTTGGAGAAAAAACTTTTTATGCTAATCCTGATGTTAATGGCTATTATGAAACCTCAGTAGAGCGAGGCGATTATATTGTAAATTTAATAGCACCAAATCCATATTGGAAACCATGTACCAATGGTTTTAATATTTCTTTCAGTGCTGCAGTTGATACAATTCAAGTTGACTTTCCAGTCCAAAAAATAGCGTCCTGTCCGTTTATGACCGTGGATATTTCGACGCCATTTTTGCGACGTTGCTTCTCCAATACCTATGTCGTTAGATATTGCAATTCAGGGACAGACACTGCTTCCAATTCAGTTATCAATATCGAATTTGACGATTTTCTAACAATTGATAGTTCTGATGTAACTTTGGTACCTGTTGGTATCAATCAGTTTGAATTCACAGTAGAGACTTTGGCTCCTTTTGAATGTGGTTATTTTAGAGTCCATACGACTGTTGATTGTAATTCAACCGTTTTGGGGCAAACCCATTGTAGTACTGCTAAAATCACTCCTGATACTTTTTGTGTTGCGCCAGACCCTACGTGGGATGGTTCAAGTCTTGAGATTGCTGGTTTCTGCAATGGTGATTCTGTTTTTATAAATGTGACGAATACTGGCCCAATCGCTATGGCCACTTCCAGTGCATTTATCATCATAGAAGATGAATTATTAACGCGACAAGGCCCCGTAAAACTCGGAGGAAATCAAGACACCACTATCGTCATCGAAGCACAAGGACAAACCGTACGATTTGAAGTAGAACAACCAATAGGCCATCCCGGAAACAGCATGCCTTCTATCGCAATTGAAGGATGCAATGGCTCACCATTTAGTTTAGGTTACGTTACCCAATACCCACAAGATGATGGAGATAATTTTGTAGAAATTGATTGCCAAGAAAACATAGGAGCATACGACCCCAATGATAAGCGAGGCTTCCCAAAAGGATACGGCACAGAAAAGTATATTGAAAATGACACTGAACTTGAGTATCTCATTCGTTTCCAAAACACTGGAACCGACACGGCTTTCACGGTCGTGATTCGAGATACCTTGAGGGCTGAATTAAATCCAAGTACCCTCAAACCAGGTACTTCAAGCCATCCTTATGATTTTGAAATTTATGAAAATGGTATCATCAAATTTACGTTTGACGAAATACTTTTGGTGGATAGTTTCACCAATGAGCCAGGATCACATGGGTTTGTGAAATTTAAAATCACTCCAACGCCTGGCCTATATTTTGACACGCCAATTCACAACAGCGCAGATATTTATTTTGATTTTAATCCGCCAGTTATTACCAACCAAACAACACACGTTATTGGTGCTAACTTTATTCAAATCGACACGAGCACTTCTACGTCTAATCCTAACTTACCGCAAGTTGCCATAACGATTGCACCAAACCCATTTTCACAAAAAACACAGATCGAATTAAACGGCAGCACCTCACTAAACCATCAATTTCAACTTTATAATGCGTTGGGCAAATTGGCCAATACGCAAAATTTTGCTGGAAGTAAATTCATTTTTGAGAAAGGAAGTTTACCAAAAGGTATTTACTTTTTCAATATTAAAAACGACCAAAATCAATTGATTTCTACTGGAAAAATGATCTTACAATAGTCGCTTTATAGCGGAAGTCAAAGCACTAAAAGCCTATTCCCAAAAAATACGTATTTTTATAAAAGTTTGACCGACTGACAAAGCATTAGAATAGATGTAAAACGAAAAGCTTTTGAGCATTTTTTAGAAGCCTTTAAGTTTTACATATTGTTTCCAACTGTTTCAAATGGAATATAACGTTCTCTATTCCAACCAAAAAGACGAAAAACCTTTTAAAATAGTAAAGCTATTTTGCTTAGCTGTTTTGGACATTAAAAAACCTCTGCGATGAAAGTCCCTTTTTGGAGCATCTTTCTGTTTCTACTCTATTACAGTGGCAACCTCACTGCTCAGCAATGTGCGCCCTCAGATGAAGCTCCAGGCCCATATATTTGTTGGCCATTTACCGCTTCTATCTCTGGTTCTACCGCCAATTTCACAGCTCCATCTACGCCTCCAAACTTCTGCGAAACCGTAGAAAATAACGGTTGGTTTTCCTTTTCACCTTGCAATGCGACGGCTTCGTTTACCATCATCGCATCAGGATGTAGAAATGGACTTGGCGTAGAAGCCATCATTTATGACCAAACGATGAATCCTGTATCCAACTGCTTTACATCAGGCGGTGTACAAATGGGCGGAACGATAACTGCTAATAATTTGATACCTGGCCAGCTTTATTATTTCATGATTGATGGCTACAAAGGGGATGAGTGCAGTTTTGTTGTTTCTGCAAACGAAGGGCTTGCGCCTCCTACCAATCAGACTTTCATCGGACAAAAAGGATATATTCAGGGGCCTTCGCAGGTTTGTAGTTCGAGTACTTCGACCTATGAAGTCATTTTGCCAACCTGTACCAATGTTAATAGATTTGGAAATTGCCCGACACCCGACCTGAACAATTATTACGATACAACTTTCCTATGGAGTATTCCGACAGGAGGAACGATTATAGGAGATCCGAATGATAAAATAATCACCGTTGAATGGAATAATCTGCAAAGCGGTGATATTTCTGTTACAATGGAAATCACCTCACCAAACAATTCATGTTTGGCATGTGCTGGCGGCAAGTTTACCGGATCTGATTGCCCACTTGATATCAATGATATTTCTATTATAAAGAAACCAACGCAATTTACTTTTCTGCCTACAATTAATCTTTGCGATGGAGAATGTTATGATATCAATTATGAATCTTTTTGTGAAGCGGGACATTTTCAAATAAACTTGGTCACAGTAGATGGCTGCGATAGCATCGTCGAGTTCGACATCATTTTACATGAAGACAAAACGACTTATTTACCAAATCAATATATCTGCGAAGGAGAGTGCATCAACATCGCAGGACAGTCATTTTGCTCAACTGGTGAAAAAGAAATTTTTCTCAACACAAGCTCAGGATGTGACAGTATAGTCATTTTTGAAATACTTGAAAAAGAGATCTATCAATCAACAATGTCTTTGATAGAAATTTGCGAAGGTGAGCCTTTTGACATCAATGGACAATCCTATACAAGGGATGGTAAATTTAATACTGTTTTTCAAGCAGCGAATGGTTGCGACAGTACCGTTTCTTTTGAAATTTCAATTATTCCAAAATCAGTATCTATCTTACCTCAAGTAGGCATTTGTCCGGGTGACTGCTACATTTTGAACGGAGTCGAATATTGCGAAGCTGGCGTTTTCAAACAATATAGAATCAATAGTAAAGGTTGCGACAGTACTATTGTTTTGGAAATAATTGATTTAGAATCTGATTTCACTCAGTTACCAATACAATCTATTTGTGAAGGAGAGTGTTTCATACATGGAGGAAGAGAATATTGTGAAAAAGGAAAGTATGAGTTAAAATACCAAAATCAATTTGGATGTGATAGTATCGTAGAATTTGAACTAAATATTTTAGAAAAAGACATCACGCAACTTCCCAAAATTTCATTGTGCGAAGGGGAATGCTACAATTTTAAAGAGCAGTGGTTTTGTGAAGCAGGAAAACACAAAGTGAATCTTTTTAATAAAAACGGCTGCGATAGTATTGTTAATTTTGAAATTGAATTCAAAACATTAAACATCGACCTTACAACTTCTGATATACTGACAATTGGAAACACAAACATTCAGTTAGCTCCCCATTTAGACGGAAGTCATGAAAATTTAAAAATTGAATGGCAAGGTTTTGATACCAACCCAGACTCACTTAACCCAACAGTCACCAATCAAGGGACTTACATTGTTACGGTTACAGATACGATTTTGGGATGTAGTTCATCTGATTCTATTACGATTTATCAATTGGAGGTGCCGCCATCAACCACGACAGTGACCCCATCAAACAACTGTACCAATGCGCCATTTCTTTGTGGTAGTGAATTGAATGGATATTCAGGAAAAACGGATTCTATAACAGCTCCAGTCAGTAATTATCTGCAACAATTTTTCACAGATTCACTCGAAAATCCACAGTGGATTGAGTGGACACCTTGTGATTCGACCGCTATCGTTCGAGTTGGAGTTTTAAATAGTTTATTAAAAAAAGGAGTTGAGTTTTCAGTTCTACATACTGCTTCTTGCGAAACGTTTACTAACATTCTTGACAGCAAAAAAATCAATTATAAAACGGTAGAAAATATTCAAATAAATAACTTGACTGACGATGGTCATTATTATTTTGTTTTGGATGGAATTGATGGAGACATCTCAAATTTTCAAATAGAAATCGAACGTGGTATCCAAACGGAACCGTTACAGTGGAAAATGGTAGAAGCTCCACAAATCAGGGTACCAGTTAACTTTTGCCCAGATATTGCTCAATCTATTAGCATCACAGAGCCAGTCTATGAATTGCTCAATGAGCACTGCTCGTTTTTGGCAGACATCACTCCAATTCAAGAACATACAATCACTTGGAATTTACCTGTTCAATCAACAACCATTAGTGGTTCGAACACGCGGAAAGAAATAGTTTTTAATACAAAAAATTTACTATCCGCAGGAGAAGAATATTTGCAAAACGGTACAGCATTTATTGGCACAATGAAAATTTCATTTGAACCAAAAATTGTTTTGCCAGATGATGTTTATTGCACAATAGAACAACCCGCAATTTTCGAAGAAAATAGAACCATAAAAGTTCGCCACTCACTTCAATTTTTACAAACAATTGAAATTTGCGAAAGCAGTAAAAATGAATATTGTGGTAGAGACATCGATGTTTCGGAAAAAGTAATTTGTAGAAATGGTTGTACCACAACCGTTCAGCAAATCAATGTCAATAAGCCTGTAGATCATGATTATGGATATATTAGAATTTGCCCTGGCGAATGTTACGTCATGCCGATTACAAGAAAAAGGATATGTACTCCAGGCAAATACACCGAACCGATTTTAGAAAAATGTGGCGGTTCCGAAACCGTTGAAATAGGCTATCAAAAATCACCTGAGAAAATATTCATCAGTTCCGTTACCGAAATTTGTGATCCATTACACACGCACTATCAAATTAGTTTTGATATCAGAGAAGGAAGAAGGCCTTACCAAGTGAATGGCGAATACCTTGAATTAAGCGCAGATCGATTCATTTCGCAACCAATACCAAATGGCGCTCCTTATCGATTTGTCATAACAGACGCTTCTACCTGTGTCAACAACTTTGTTGTAGAAGATCGATATACTTGCGGCCCAGTCTGCCAAACAGACGCCGGAAAAATGTCTTCTACTGTTTTGGAATTATGTGCAAATCAGATTGCCGAAGCGACTCATTTCAATAACAGTACGCTCGACTTAGATGATGGTCAAGAGTTCATTCTACATAATAGCCCAACTAAAACTTTAGGTCAAATCTTGGCACGAAGTACCGAAAGTGATTTCGCTTTCTTAGAAAATGAAATGGATTACGATCAGACTTACTACATCTCATCGGTCGTTGGTGACTTCTTGGATGGACAGGTAGATTTGAAAGATCCTTGCCTTTCAGTTTCGGAAGGTCAGCCAATAATTTTCAAATATTTACCCAGTTTCACTTTCAAAGATACTTTTGAAATCAATTGTAGAAATAATGAAGTTTTGCTTTCGGCAGATTTCATTGACAGCAGCCAAGTTATTTCATTTGAGTGGACGTCGAATGATGGAACCCAATCGGCAACCTCTACATTAATAGCCACTACTCCTGGTGTTTTCCAATTGGATGTGACTGCTGACAACAGTTGCTCAATTTCAAAAACAATTTATGTTGTTGAAAATTTTGAAATACCACACATAGATGCTGGCGATACCAAGGCATTGCATTGTGAACAGCATCACCTACAACTCGATGGACAAAATTTATCACTCGGAAATAATTTTACTCATAGCTGGACAACTGTTGATGGAAATATTTTAGATGGGAAAAACACCCTCACTCCACGAGTTGACGAAACAGGAACTTATAAATTAATAACAACAAATACTCAAAATGGATGTCAAAATTCTGACTCTGTAAAAGTGATAAAATCAACCGATGTATTTGACAATGCGACCTTTGACATTACACTTCCTTCTTGTCATGGAAAAAGTGATGGTAAAATTGCGGTCAATCAAGTTTTGGATGGAATGCCTCCTTACACTTACTCTTTTGATGGAAATGATTTTACAGAAAGAAAAGAATTTAATGCTTTGAAAAGCGGAACTTATGAAGTACTTATAAAAGATGCTTACAATTGTATTTTACAAAAAGAAATCACACTCCTCGAACCGCCAATGGTGGCTGTAGAATTGGGAGACGATGAGTTTGTCACATTGGGTCAAGAGGTAATGTTGACTGCCGCATCTACTATTAGTCCTCACAAAATAGAATGGTGGAGTGACTTTGGCGATAGTCAAACGGGACATTTTGATTGGACGGTTCAACCAACAGAAACTTCCAACTATTATGTTAGAATCGAAGACAGAAGAGGATGTTTTGCAAAAGATCAATTGATGATTATCGTAAAAGAATCTGACGTATTTATCCCAACTGGCTTCTCTCCCAATCAAGATAAGAAGAATGATTTCTTTACTGTTTTTGGTGGAGAAAGTGTCAATCAAGTCTTGAGTTTGAAAATTTATAATCGAGCAGGTAATCTCCTTTTTGAAAATTATAACTTCCCTCCCAATGATGAACTAATGGGTTGGAACGGAATATTTAGAGGCAAACAAATGTTTGCAGATGTTTATGTTTTCCTTACTGAAGTGGAGTTCATTAATGGCGATGTGAAGGTTTTTCAGGGAGATGTTACGTTGTTGCGGTAATCGCTCTTGTCACTCTCCTTACTGTTGACTGAGCGAAGCCGAAGTACCGAAGGCAAAAGTAAGGTATCGAATAAGTCTAAAAATGAAAAAGGTCGAACCTCTTGCTAGGTTCGACCTTTTTTTATTCCAAATAAATTTGAAATCTACTTTACAAGTCAAATTTAATTCCCTGCGCCAATGGCACTTCTTTACTGTAGTTAATGGTATTGGTTTGGCGACGCATGTATGCTTTCCATGAATCAGATCCTGACTCACGACCACCACCTGTTTCTTTTTCACCACCGAAGGCTCCTCCAATTTCAGCACCAGAAGTTCCGATATTGACATTGGCGATTCCACAATCGGAACCAGCGACAGAAAGGAAAGCTTCTGCTTCTCTCAAATTGTTGGTCATGATAGCAGACGAAAGTCCTTGTGGCACATCATTCTGCATCGCAATCGCATCTTCCAATTTATTGTATTTCATCAAGTATAAAATCGGCGCAAACGTTTCGTGCTGAACAATCGGCATCTCGTTTTTCACCTCGGCGATACATGGTTTTACGTAGCAACCACTTTCGTAACCTTTACCAGAAAGGACACCGCCTTTGACGATCATTTTGCCACCTTGCTTTTGTATTTTTTCAATAGAAGAAAGATACGCCTTTACTGCAGCTTTATCAATCAATGGCCCAACGTGGTTACTTTCATCTAATGGGTCACCAATTCGGATTTGCTTGTAAGCTGCTGCCAATTTCTTTTTGGCCTCAGCATATCTGCTTTTGTGAATAATCAATCGGCGCGTACTCGTACATCTTTGCCCACAAGTTCCAACTGCTCCAAACAATGCACCGGTTAATACAACATCCATGTCTGCATCTTTAGAAACGATAATGGCATTGTTACCACCCAACTCCAAAAGACTGCGACCTAAACGACCTGCAACTTCCGCTGCAACAATTTTACCCATACGTGTACTTCCTGTCGCAGAAATCAAAGGCACTCTCTTGTCTTTCGTCATCATCTCCCCAACTTTGTAGTCTCCGTTGATGACACAGCAAACGCCTTCAGGAACTTTGTTTGCCTTCAATACTCTGGCCATGATATTTTGAACAGCCACTGAACACAAAGGTGTTTTTTCAGAACCTTTCCAAATACAAACATCACCACTAATAAAAGCCAACATCGCATTCCAAGCCCAAACTGCTACTGGAAAATTGAACGCTGAAATAATACCAACGATTCCTAATGGATGCCACTGCTCGTACATACGGTGACTTGGTCTTTCTGAGTGCATCGTCAGGCCATATAGTTGTCTTGACTGCCCTACCGCAAAGTCACAGATATCAATCATCTCTTGCACCTCACCATAACCTTCTTGCAAACTCTTACCCATTTCGTAAGAAACCAATTTACCTAACGGCTCTTTATACTTTCTTAATTCATCACCCATTTGGCGAACGATTTCGCCACGCTGTGGAGCAGGTACCGTTCTCCACTTTTTAAAAGCAGCTTGAGCTTTTTGAACGGTTTCTTCATATTCCTTGGCAGTCGTTTTACTTACGCTACCAATAAACTCGCCATCAACTGGCGAATTGGATTTTATGTATTTGCCAGAATTTGTACTTTTGACACCAGTACTCGTTCCGGCATTCTTACTTTCTAATCCAAGTTGTTCTAAAAAATCTTTTTTCATTGTCATTTATAAATTTAGGATGCAAAGATACTCGTTTGATACAAAGTTGTTCTAATGTGAATTTCAACTTTACTTATTTTTATCATTTCAAATTTATTCAATTTATCACTATTGAAAAAGATCACACCTTGAGACTTTATAGTCTATATAGTTAGAAAAGATTCAATTTATACTAAAATAAATAAGTACCCTAATACAACTAACCAATTATAGGGATATTTTTTTATTAAAAAATTAGTATTCCTTGCTGTTTAATATGAAAATACCTACTTTTGGGGGTATAAAGAAAAACGCTTTCAACAAACTCCCTTCCCTTTTTTATCCCACAAGCTGATTTATGCGTGTTTTTCAGATCCCTTTAGATCTAATTAAATCGTATTTAAATCATACTATTTCATTTAAAGGAAATTCCCCCTTTAACATCTTTGAGAAAATTCATGATTGTTGAATTCGTTGCAGGTTTTAAAAGACCCTACTGACCTATTTGACAAAAAAATGAACATAATGAATGCACCCACAGCATTTGATTTTACGCTGTGGGGCAATTGCAAACAAACTAAATTTTTTTTCCCATGAATTTTGAAAAAATTCGGGTAGTCATCGCTGATGACCATCCAATCGTCTCCGCAGGTGTAACAGCCTTGTTGGCTAAAGATGAAAAAAAAGAGCTAATAGGCTCTGTTTCATCTGGCAAAGAACTTATCAAATTACTTTCACAACAAAGAGCAGACATTCTACTTTTGGATTTGAATATCCCTGGTGAAGATTTCGCTCTTACTATCAAAAAATTGAAGGAAGTACATCCTTTTCTACGTATCGTAGCATACACCTCCTACAATCATCCTGATCTTGTTAAGTCTGTTGTTGATTTAAAAATCGACGGTTTCTTATTGAAGAACTCTTCAAAAGATGACTTCTTAGAAGCATTGGAACAAGTTAAGGCAGGTGAATTCTTTATGAGTAAAGAAATTCGTTTGGCTAATCAAAAACCAATGAAAGAGAAAATCTTGGTGGATGGATTTCAAAAGAGACTTTGCTTATCTCGAAGAGAACAAGAAATTTTGAGATACATCAGTAGAGGATTTACGAGTCAAAGTATAGGTAATGCATTGTACATCAGCCGATACACCGTAGAAACTCACAGAAAAAATATTTTAAGAAAACTAAACTTCAACTCAAGTACAGAATTAGTAAAATTTGCAGTTGAACAAGGGCTTGTATAAAAACATTGAAATACTCATTTTATGGAGTAAAACATTTACCTAAGTTTTAAAATCGAGTCATTGAGATCTATTTCGCACTAAGGCATCACAACCGCGAAATATTCGAAAATGACGCAAAAAAATTGCAGCTTTCTGGATTCGTCCAGAGGCTGCTTTTTTTGTTTTTGCTGGTTGCTGGTTTCATGTCTCCAGACTGAAATCAACCAGCCGCCCGTCTCCAGACGGAGGCATGGAAATCAAATCTTAAGGAAAGTGCTGAAATTTGCGTCGGAGACGCGCAGATGTGGCGACCCAGTCTGGAGACTGGGACGAGCAGGGTTTTGTTTTTTTGCTGGTTTCATGTCTCCGACTGAAACCATTTATCAGCCCGTCTCCGACGGAAGCATGGAATTCAAATCTTAAGCAAATTGCTAAAAGTTTGCGTCTGGAGACGCACAGATAGGTGAGTTCAGTCTGCAGACTGAACCCAGCTGGGGTAAAACATTTACCTAATTTTTAAAATCGAGTCATGGAGATCTATTTCGCACTAAGGCATCACCCCCGCGAAATTTTCGAAAATGACGCAAAACAAATTGCAGCTTT
>CALLVG010000224.1 GCA_938010715.1 uncultured Saprospiraceae bacterium | reverse complement strand
TTTATGTGTAACGGAGATTTCTAAGGTCCAGTGATTGCAAAAACCGACGTCACCTTTTCCAGCCGTTGCATGAATGTCAATACCTAAACGACCGACACTCGATTTTCCTTCTAAAAACGGAACGGAGTTGTGCGTTTCGGTGTATTCTTCTGTTACGCCTAAATAAAGCGTCCCTGGGTAAAGCACAAATCCATCTTTCGGAATTTCGAAATGCTTTACTTTATTGTGTTTCTTTGCATCGATGATCATATCGTTATAAGTGGCTAACCACCTGCCAAGATGTACATCATAAGAATTTGTTCCTAAGCATTCCTTACGGTAAGGCTTAATAACAATTTCTTTATTTTTAATTGATTTTTTTATTTCTATATCGGAAAGAATCATCTGTTTCTATTTTTGAAGCGCGAATATAGAATCATAATTAGAAAAATTCATATTGCCTTTAAAATTATATAATAAAATCGCTCCAGCAGGAGAAATCGGCATCTGGACCATTAAGGAATCGGAAGAATTCTTTTTGTCAAAACTGGATTTGCGCGAAGACGAATTCGAGCGATTTTCTAAAATGAAAGGACGAAGAAGGGTAGAGTGGTTGGGCGTTCGATACCTGCTTCACTATATGTCTGGACGCAAAAAACGTGGTGCGATTTTAAAAGATGAATTTGGAAAACCGCATCTTGAAGGTGCAAAATGGCATATCTCCATCAGTCACACCGACGGAAAAGCTGCGGCTATTGCCTCCCCAAAATTAGTAGGAATTGATATTCAAAAGTTCGTCTCACGAATAGATAGAATTGCTCATAAATTTATGCGACCCGTAGAATTCGATTGTTTACACGAAGAAAAGCGACTGGAACAATTACATATCTTTTGGGGCGCAAAAGAAGCACTTTACAAAGCTTATGGTCGCAAAGAATTAGATTTCAAAGACCATATTTTTGTAACGCCATTTCAATATAATAAGGAAAAAGGTCAAACCACTGGAAGGGTAGTTAAGGGTGAATTCGATGAGACTTTCACCATTCACTACGATCGGTTAGAAAACTTCTTTTTGGTTTGGGTGATAATTGATTAAGTACCTACATCAACTTATCCAAAACCTCCAATAACTTCTCCTCCATTTCAGAAAAATCACCGTCGGATTTAAATAATTCCTTCATTCTGAACATTAGTTCTTGCTTACGAGCATAGGTAGGAAAGTAGATTCCTTTATAGTCTTGAATCGCTGTAAATAGCTCATCGGCAGACATGGAATCATATTCGGAGACCATTTTAGTGTAAATATGGTCTCCGACAAGATTCTTTATATTTTCTTTCTCAGCAGCAGAAAAGTCCATATCCGCGTAGGCTCCATAAATCAGAAGCATTGCCAAAAATTCTTTTGCATTGTATTTAATTTCTCCCATAGTAAAGCAGTTGTTCTTAATTTTTTAAGCAGTTACCCCTTCTTCATAAAGTGGAAAATCTGCCATCCATTTATTTATCTCCTTTTTAGTCTCTACAATTACTTCTTCGTCACTAATATTGGTGATAATATTATCAATCAACCCAACTGTTCGAACACAATCTGCTTCGTTGAAACCTCTGGTGGTGATGGCTGCCGTACCAATTCTGATTCCTGAAGTCACAAATGGTGATTGCGTATCAAATGGAACCATATTTTTGTTTACAGTCAAATCAGCTCGAACCAACGCATTTTCTACCTCTTTTCCAGTAACACCTTTTGAACGTAAGTCGATGAGCATCAAGTGATTATCTGTTCCGCCAGAAATAATTTTATAACCTAAGTTGACAAATTCTTGAGCCATCGCTTGTGCGTTTTTGATGACTTGAGCCCCATAAGTTTTAAATTCAGGTTGTAATGCCTCGCCGAATGCAACCGCCTTTGCTGCGATAACATGCTCCAATGGCCCACCTTGCATTCCAGGGAAAACAGCACTATTTAAAATGGAAGACATTTTTAGAACGGTACCTTTTTTGGTCGTTCTTCCCCAAGGGTTTTCGTAATTTTTGCCCATCATAATCAAACCACCGCGAGGCCCTCTCAAGGTTTTGTGAGTCGTAGAAGTAACGATGTGGCAATATTCCATTGGGCTGTCCAAATGACCTGATGCAATCAGACCAGCTGGGTGAGCAATATCAGCCAATAAGAATGCGCCAACTGAATCAGCGATTTCTCTAAATCTTTTATAATCCCATTCTCTGGAATAAGCACTTGCACCACAAATGATTAATTTTGGATTCACTGCTTTTGCTTTAGCCGCAACTTTGTCCATATCAATTCTACCAGTTTCTTCTTCAACTCCGTAGAAAGTAGCATTGTAAACTTTTCCAGAAAAATTAACTGGCGAACCATGACTCAAATGACCACCATGAGAGAGGTCAAAACCCAAAGTCGTATCGCCTGGATCTAATAATGCTAAAAACACCGCTGCATTTGCTTGTGCTCCAGAGTGCGGTTGAACGTTTGCGTATTCAGCTCCGAAAAGTTCTTTCAATCTGTCAATTGCCAATTGTTCAACTTGATCGACAATTTCACAGCCACCATAATATCGCTTTCCAGGATAACCTTCGGCGTATTTATTCGTCAAACAAGTACCCATTGCATCAATAACATCAGCACTGGTAAAGTTTTCTGATGCAATTAATTCGATACCATGGCGCTGTCTTTGAAGCTCTTGGTCAATTAGTTGGAATAATTGTTGGTCTTTTTTCATGATTTTATTTTTTGCTTTTGAGCGAGCGATAAATTATTAATATTTTCCCTCCTATTTTTTTTAAAAATAAAGCGCCAAAGGTACAATATTTCTGTTTCTGACACCTTTATATAGGTTCTTTATTTAGAAAACACCTTTCACATTTTTCCCTAATATTAAAATGTTTTAAAATATAGAATGTAAATTTACATCACTTTCATTTTTTTGGACTCAATAGGGCTTAAACATGAGAATTTACAAAATTAAATTACTGGTTGCCATCGCGGCAATCTTGCTATTCTACATTGATCTTGATGCTAAAACTGGCAGGTATAGATTGATGTGGCAAGATGACCCATCTACTACGATGGGGATCGGATGGGATCAATTGAAAGGCAATGGCGCTAAATTGTTTTTTGATGTTGTCAACCATGGCGAGTTTCCTACCAAATACGCATTCTCTAAAAATCCCGATAACGTAATTCAAGCCAAAGGAATGAGCAATCATTTTGTCCATCTCGGGGGCTTGCGAGCAAATACGCTTTACTATTTTGTAATTGCAGATAGTGAGGGGTCAAGTAGAGTTTTGTCTTTCAAAACTGCTCCCTCAAATAGCAGCGAACGTTTATCAATAATCGCAGGAAGTGATTCTCGTAATCACAGGACAGCACGGGTTGATGCCAACAAGATGGTTTCTAAATTGCGTCCTCACTGTATCATGTTTGGAGGTGATTTTACTGAAAATGATGTTGACAAACAATGGCAAGATTGGTTTGATGATTGGCAACACACCATCTCATCAGACGGTAGGTTATACCCTTTGATTGTTGCTCGTGGTAATCATGAGTACAGTAACAAAACACTCATGCAGATGTTTGATATTAAAAATAAAAACATTCGTTATGCGATGAACTTAGGAGGCGATTTATTAAGAATTTATACTTTGAATTCGATGATGGCTAGTGGCGGAGACCAAAGGCAATGGCTTCAACGTGATTTAGCACAAAACCCCCATGTTACTTGGAAAACAGCACACTATCACCTTTCGACGCGTCCCCACTGCTCAAAAAAATCTGAAAACAATGACCAATGGGGAAATTGGTCTAAGCTGTTTTTTGAATATGGTGTAAACTTCGTAGTAGAATCAGATGCTCATACGGTGAAAGCAACTTATCCGATTCGACCCGATAATGGTGCTGGGAGCGAAGAGGGATTTGTAAGAGATGATGCAGCAGGTACGGTCTATGTTGGTGAAGGATGTTGGGGTGCTCCACTTAGAAAAAATGATGATAAAAAAAGTTGGACTCGGGCCAGTGGGTCATTCAATAGTTTTCATTGGATTTTTGTCGATAGAAATAAAATTGAGCTTCGATTTGTGAAAACGGATGGAGCTGATAAAGTTCAAGAACTTTCAGCTAAGAATATTTTTTCTGTGCCGAGGGGACTAAACTTGTGGAATCCACCAACAGGAGATGTTATTGTAATAAAAAAGAATAACGATTTACTTGCCTATCAAGAAACTGACCCAAAAGGCCACCCAAGCCCTGAAGTCGGATTTGAAATTATTGATTTTAAAATTGAAAGAAGGGGAGAGGATGTGGTTGTGGATTGGAACACTGTGAATGAAACTTTCGAGATTCAATATGAATTGCAGCGGTCTATAAGCCAAGGAGCATATTCGGCGATTAAGACCTTTAAGGGTAAAGGCGGAAAGGCTAATGACTATAGATTTGTTGATTGGGGCTTCGCAAAAAAAAATCCAAAAACAAAAGTTCGTTATCGATTAAATCAAAAAATGAGGAATGGAAAATCTCAAATGAAAGAAATGCCCAGCGAAACGCCACCAAGCAAAACAAGGACAGGCACAAACACAGGAAAGAGAAAAACTCCTTCAAAAGGTAATGAGGATGCTCCTGTAATTGTTGATCCGACTACCAAAAAAGCAATGATTAGGTTCATCTCAGCCAAAACAGGTAGAGTTACCGCAAGACTTTTTAAAGGAAAAACTACAATGGTGAAAGACTGGAATATCCCAATTCAGAAAGCAGGCCAACAACGTAAAGGACTTGATTTTAAGAACGTCCCAAAGGGTAATTATATCTTAGTTCTATATACAGATAGTAAAGATGTTATCAAGAAAATGAAAGTAAAAATTTAAAATTTGAAAATTTTCAAAAGACTAAAGGCTACCTCGATTTTTAGGTAGCCTTTGTTTTTTTGAAATACATTTCACATCATTGTGTTCATTTTTAATAAATTTCGATGAATCAATTTTACTTTTATCGAATTTAGTACGCACATTTAATTATAAAAATTTTCAAAAATGAAAAAGAAAGACTCCTGTGAGAAGGTAAAGAAAAAGGTAAAGACTCACAAGAAATTAGTTAAAGAAGCAAAAGCAGCTTTAAGAAAAGCAAAGAAGAAATTAAAGAAATTGAAAGCACAATGTGATGAGTGCAAGGAGAAAACCAAAAAGGTTTCAAAATCTAAAGCAAAGAAAAATGCGTCAAAGCTAAAGACAAAGAAAACCGCAAAGTCCTCAAACCTTTTTGTGAAAACAGCTGCTAAAAAATCGCCTGTTTCAAAAGTAGTTAAAGCTAAGAAAGTTACTACCGAAACAAAAAAGGTTGCTCCTAAGTCAAAACCAGTTGTAAAAAAGACGGCACCAAAAGCCACAACACAAACAGCACCAAAGACAAAAGGTACAGTTTCTAAAAAAGCGCCAGCTAAAAGAGTTGTCGCAAAAAAAGTAACAACGGCAAAGAAGCCGATGGTAAAAAAAGCACCAACGAAAAAAACATCTAAAACCACCGTTCCTGATGATTTCAAAAAAGTGGAAGGAATCGGTCCGAAAATAGAAGGATTACTAAAAGCCGCTGGGATTAAGTCTTTTAGAGGTTTGGCAGCTGCTTCTCAAACAAGACTAAAAGGAATCTTGGCAAAGGCAGGTAGCCGTTACACCATGCACAACCCAGAAACTTGGCCTGCGCAAGCAAAAATGGCTGCGGATGGAAAATGGGCTGCATTGAAAACTTGGCAAGACAAATTGAAGGGAGGTAGAAAATAAATTCTTTTTAGTTTAAAACATTCTGGAGCATCTTCATTGATCCAGAATGTTTTTTTTGAACATAATCAGGATAACACTGTTGTACTTTCTTTTAACGCAAAGTTCATTATCAATTGGCAATTTATACCATTAAGGATATAGAAAAGTTAACAGGCATCAAGGCGCATACTTTGAGAGTTTGGGAACAACGATATGGGGTCATAAAGCCGAATCGAACTGCCACCAACATTCGTTATTACAGCGATGAAGATTTACGAAAAGTAATGAACATTGCCTTGCTCAACCGAAACGGAATAAAAATATCTAAGATTGTAGGAATGACTACCGCTGAAATTCAGGAAAACGTAGCAACCTACACTACTATGAATACTGAATTGGCAGTCCAGTTAGATGCGCTTTCGCTTTCGGTCGTGGAAATGGACGAATATAAGTTCAATAAGATAATACAGGTTCATATTGACCAAAACGGTTTTGGAGAAACAATGCTAAAAGTTTTATTTCCACTAATTGAAAAATTGAACTTGTTGTGGTTGACTGGATCTATTACGCCTGCACAAGAAGTTTTCATGTCAAATTTGGTTAAACAGAAAATTTTAACAGCAATCGACAAGGAATCTTCAACATTACCCAAGATAGGCAAAAAGTTTTTGCTATTTTTGCCCCGCGGTGAAAGACAAGATCTCACTTTGCTCTATTTGCATTTTTTGATAAAGTCTAAAGGATTCCATTCTATTTATTTAGGAGGTGAATTATCTATAGCTGATTTGACAGATGCTAATAGGTTTTCAAAGCCAGATTTCTTGCTTACAATTGTCACCGAATCAATGGCCAATTCGGGTCTTCCTTCTTATATAAGGACTTTACGAGAAAACTTTTCAAATTCACATCTCTTGATGACCGGCTATCAGCCGATTGCCCAAGGAATTGAATCCGAAAAAATGCTTACTATCTTTAAAAACCTACAAGAAGCAGTCAGTTTCCTTGATTTGGTTGGACCTACAACCGACTCAGAACCTTCTCCTTCCAAAAGCAGGTAATTTTCTTCATTATTATAGGGACGGTATTAATGATATTTTAATTGTCAAAATCTTATTTGACACTTAAGGTTTGTTGTGATTTCATATATGTGAAAAATATTTTTAAAAAAGATATGATTCCATAGGGGGGGACGAATCAAACCTGTGTCTAACTAACAACCAACGTAAATTCTTCGATTTAATAAAAAATCGGAATTTTATTTTAACACATTAAAAAATCCAAGCCATGACTGCAGCCGTACTGTCAAAAGAGAATTTCTTAGCGCAATTCCCGCTATTCCAAGGAATTTCAAATGAAGAACGAGAAAAATTAGAAAACATGGTCGAACTTAGAGTGAAATCTAAGTATAGTCACATCTATCACCCAGGAGATCCATCCAACGAAATCTATTTTTTAGCGAAAGGAACTGTAAAAATTTCCACGCATTCGGATGATGGAAAAGAAGTTATTAAATCATTGATTCACCCAGAAGCGATGTTTGGTGAATTGGGATTGATTGGCGAAGTAAAAAGAAAAGACTTTGCTCAGGCATTAAAAGAAGAAGTACACATTTACGTTTTGAAAGTCTCTGACTTTAAACGTTTGATGCATACTAACTTAACCATTGCTGATAGAATTATGGAAATTTTTGGTTCAAGACTTCGTAGCGCTGAGCGCAAATTAGAGTCTTTGATTTTCAAAGATGCAAGAACCAGAATCATTGATTTTATCAAGGAAGCTGTAAATAAAAGAGGTCGCCGTATCGGTTACGAAATGTTATTAAAACATTCGTTGACTCATCAAGACATTGCAAATATTACTTGCACTTCAAGACAAACGGTGACTTTGGTTTTAAACGAACTTAGAAAATCGGATTTGATTTATTTCAACCGAGGAAAAATATTAGTAAGAGACATGGCACGATTAGCATAATCGGTATTTCTCTGAAAGAATTTTAGTGTGTTCTCAAAAATTCGGAAAGGCTGCTCTTATTTTAAGAGCAGCCTTTCGATTTTTTAGGCGTAATATAATTTTTGGCATTTCTTTAAAAAGTATGACTCTATATTAGACTTCATACTGAAATATTACGGCTCTATGTTGGATTGAATGGTAGTGAATCAAATTTCAAAGAAATTTACTCGTGTGGTTTTCTGAACCATCACTTATTTTTATCAAATTTCCAGATTTGAGAAATTGTTCTTCAATGCTTTTCAATTGACCTGAATTCCGCAAATCTGGAGATTATTTACCTCGTTGGCTTCAAATCAACCTTTATCCCAGCTCTAAGCCTATCCGATAATTTATGGATCAAATCACCTGGTAAACTTAGTTTCAAATCCTTCAGTTGAACATTAAACTTCATATTAAGCTCAATTTTTCCATTTCTAACGGTAATAACCGCTGGCATTTGTACTCTTTTTGTGACGCCATGAATGGTGAAAATTCCTACAATTTCTACCATATAAGAACCTGTTTTATTTACATCAAACATACTCCCGTTAGCCATATTTCCTTTGAAAATTGCTGTTGGGAATTTGTCAGCTTCCATGAAATCTTTCCCGCGAAAGCGGTCAATCGCTTTACTTTCTACAACAAAATCTTTTACTTGAGAGGTCATCTCCAATTTATTGGTAGATAAGTCAATCCAAAAGCTTCCTGAATTATTGATGGCGAGAATAGTGTCCCTTGGAGTCGTGGATTCAAGCGAAATTTCCGCTGTTTCGCTTTGATATTTTTGAGCAAACCCAAATGCTATAATTCCAAAGGATAGACAGATGGTAAGGATAAATTGTTTCATCTTAATTTATTGGTTAAAAAAAAAATTGATTGTTAATTTAGTAAAGATGAAAGAATAAAGCTTCGAAATTAAAGTGAGTTGTTTTTCTATCATACGAGGCAAAAAACATAGTCAATGCCTTAGCATTCTGGGTTTGCTTGATGCCAAAGCATCAAAGGCTTTTTAACGCATGTCCCGATTTTAATCGGAGAAGTATGGTAGAAAAAGAACCGCTTTAAATTGAAATGTCTATTTTTCAACTTTACTTAGATTGTGAAGTTGTTTGGCTTTCGCAAAAACATGAATTCCTAAACAACTTCTATTTCTAAAATCATTCCTTTTGAGGTAATTTTAAAAATTATAAAAAAAAATGATTTTTGAATAGAGGGAAGACGCTTGTTTGGACGCCCATATTGTAAATCGGGATACTAATTATTTCTTAAAAAATTGGAATATTTAAAATTAAAGTAAATTCATATTATCTTTGAGGGGTAAACACTTCATACCCGCTTTCCAAAGAGATTTTGCTATTCAACCTCCTCCAATTTGAGTTAATTCGCAAAAAGAAAATTTATATTTAGAAACGTTCAAAAAATAACTTCTCGGATTCAAAAAAAATAGTGAAGGAAAAGTGATTGATAATGAGGTTTTTCGAGCTAATTTTTTGAATTGAAGAGGTAAGTTATTTTTGAGTAATACTTAATAGAGCGTTTATTCTGAAATGAGTTGTAGAGCAATCTACGCTTATTTTTTTGATAATTGAGGCAAAAAATTTAAGAATAGCCTTAGCTCCTGTTCAATTTTTTAACGAAAAGTAGCGAAAAAAGAAGTTTTCGAATTGCACACAAATTATTTCAGAATAAACTCTTATCACAAGGATTAGATTTGAAAGTAAGGTAGCTTTTAACTAAGCTATCCGATTTTAAATCATTCCATCATTAACTCTGATTTCAAATTATGAGCAAATTTTTTACCCTTTTGGCAGTAATTGCCATTTCCACTTCAACAATGTCCGCACAAGTATGTCAACCTGACTCTACATTGATAGATGCAGCATTTCCTGTTCAGCCATTGCCGTACGACCCTGCAACGATGCAGGGAGGAATCCCAGACACTGCCTGTATCGGAATTCCTTATTTCTTCGCTTTTCAGGCTGCAGTTGGAGATACCTTCAATTTCAGTGGATTGAGTCTGCCGCTTGATTCTATTCGATTGGCAACATCTGGTGCAATTGGCAATTTGCCTGACGGTTTTAGCTACGAATGTAATCCTGGTGATTGTGTTTTTAGAAAAAACACTTTAGGATGTATTGCCATCAAAGGTACCGCTATGAATGCGACCTCTATAGGTGAGCATGACCTAACCATCAGTGTGGAAGTTTTCTTAAATGGTACCAATGGTACTCCAGTGACGTTACCAACTCCCGCTACTCCTGGTAATTATACTTTGGTAGTAAGACCCGCTGACTTTACGAATTGTTCAACGGTATCTGATTCGGAGCCATTGAGTGATCTTATTAAGTTAAGAAATGTTCCAAATCCTTTCCATGGGACGACGACTATTGAATTGACCTCCACGTTTTCTGGTGAGGTAAATTTTGAAGTTTTTGATATGGTTGGAAAAGCTCTTCACTCAGAAAAAGTTCAACTTTTAGAAGGGAAAAATAATATTCCTTTTGATGGAACAAATCTTCAGAGTGGCATTTATTTCTACGCTATCAAAAACCACCTTGGATTTGTTTCTGAGAAAATGGTTGTAAGTAAATAATAATAATTCCCAAAGTTTTAGGGTGCGTGTTAGAATTGTTTGATTATTAAAGTTGCTTGATAAAGCGACAATAATAATCAAACAATTCTAATAATTCAATAAACGACACCAATTCCAAATACGAAATTGGTTCTGACATTTATCCTAAAATTAGGATTGATTCCTAAGTTAATTCTTCTCCACCAAGTCTGTCTTATTTTAAAACCTAAATCATTGATTGTCAATGATTTAAAATCGAGTATTATGAAATATACAATAATATTTACACTCGCTTGTTTTCTTTTTTTGAGTCTTGGAAATGCTCAATCGGGATGCCCTGGTTGCCAAATAGATTTGGGGCAAATGCCTGATGATACGCTTTTTTTGAGCGAAATTGAGGCTGGATTTGAAAATGTTTATTTCGATAAAGATTTAAGTTTTCGATTGCCAAAAACAACAACTCCAGTTTATGCGATAGATTCTATGACCATTCCCGGTATTTCTATTTCTAAGTTCAAAATTGTTGGACTTTCAAACCTACCTCCAGGACTAAGTTGGGAAGTCAATCAAGACGAATTTGAT
Organism: uncultured Saprospiraceae bacterium; assembly: GCA_938010715.1. Classification (GTDB taxonomy): domain Bacteria; phylum Bacteroidota; class Bacteroidia; order Chitinophagales; family Saprospiraceae; genus JAGQWW01. Next base: position 5,142 of record CALLVG010000224.1, on the reverse strand, counting down.
CCAGCGGTCCAAACGGATGGTTGTGCCAAAATATGTGGAAGCCCATTGGCTTCAGGTCAATATTTTGTCAATGTAGAGTTGGAGGCAACTGTATTTGGGATTGGAACCGCGACTTCTTTTGCTTTTGAAATAATCATCTATCCAGAACCTGATCCTAATAAAGTATTTGAAGTTTTTAACAGCACAGGTTGTGGAACAACTGAGGCTACTTTTGTAAATAATATCGTAAGTAATGGCGCATCTGGTTTTACTTATTTCTGGAATTTTGGGAATGGAGAAAGCTCAATAGACGAAAACCCAGGCTCAATTGATTATTTATGGCCTGGGGTTTATCCTGTTACTTTAAGAGCGATTGTTGACACTTTTCCATCTCAGATGAGCCGATTATCGGTCATATCTGCGGAGTGCAAAGATACCCGTATTCCGCCTATTTTAACTGGAAATCCTGATTTGTATTTTGTTATTGAAGAGCTCAATGGCACGGAGATTTATAAATCCTCAAATTTAGAAAACACAGATTTTCCAGCGGATTTTAATGTCAATATTACATTAGAAATAAGAGATTACCGTTTGAAGGTTTTTGACGATGATGATGTTTTGGCTGGGGCAGATGATTTATGTGGAGAGGTAATTTTTAATCCAAATAATACCGTTCTCCTGAAAGATACGGTCAATAATATGGATGTCCTCTTAACCTTTTTTAAACCAATCACAGAGATTGTGGCAAGGGACACTGTCATTGTTTTTGCAGCCCCGCCGGTTCCCGCTATTTCGCCCGAAACAAGTCAGGTGAAATGTGTCGGCGACATTGAATTTACTTCGTCTTTAAGCCAAAATTTGGAATGGTTTCATGATGGAAATGTTATTTCAACCGATTCCGTTTTGTTGGCAAATAGAGCAGGTCAGTATTGGGTTCAATTTACGGATCCAATTTCTCAGTGTAGTTCAGTTTCTGATACGGCATTGGTTGCACCACTTTCTTTTCCAACTCGACCCATCCTTACTGCGGAGTCGCCTAATATAAAATGTGAAGGTGATATTCAATTGACTTCATCAATCGGTGAAAATATCGAATGGTTTTTCAACGGAACACCGCTCTCAACGGATTCAACGATTAATATTAATGAGGCAGGAACCTATATCGCACATCACACAGATCCTAATACGCTGTGTACAATAATTTCAGATAGTTTGAGGGTTGATGCTCCAATTTATCCGAACCAACCAGAGATTAGTCCTGATGATTTGCAGCTCAATTGTTTGTTGCCATTGGAATTATCTTCTTCTGCTACTGACAATGTGATTTGGTATTTTGAAGGTGATTCTATTTCAAACGAACCAACTGTTTTTGCGGATATGGCTGGAAATTATTGGGTAGCTACACAAGACCCAACCAACGCATGTATAACCGTTTCTGATACTGCAAATGTCTTAGATCTTGTATATCCCTCAACCCCTGAATTTGAAAACAATACCAATCAATTGTCATTGCTTTCATCTGTCGTTTTGCCTGACAATTATTCCCTACAGTGGTATCTCAATGGTGATATTTTGGAAGGAGAAATTGGCCCTGACCGATGTGCTCGAACATCTGGCCTTTACGCTTTAATTATTACAGATAATGATACTGGTTGTACGTCAGAATTTGAAATGAATGTTGCCCACGACGCAACGGCAGATTGTACCTCAAGTACTTCAGATGTAAGTGATTTACAATCAATTGCAAAGATTTACCCGAATCCAGCATTAGATTATTTTAATATCGAAATGAAAAATTTCCAATTAGGAAAATGGACTGCTGAATTGTTTTCAATAGAAGGCAAATCCATTTCTAAAAAGGAATTTTCTTCCGAAAATGGCATGATGGAAACATCTGCCGTAATCCCAGGGATTTACTTTTTGAGAGTTACTACAATGAGCGGTATTTATACCACAAAAGTTGTGACAAAGTAACGTTGAAGCCGGATTTTAAATTCGGGTAAATTGCACGGTCGAGCTATTTCGGCCGTGCTTTTTTTGTAGCAATTTTTTAAAAAAAAATTGCTCGTGCTGTTCTCTGAACAGTCACGAAACGATTTACAAATCTCAAGATTTGCCTAATTTATCTGCATATTAATTTAATACTCAAATCTGGAGATTTGAAGATAATTTGTGATGGTTCAGAGAACCATACGAGCAATCAAATTCCAATTGAATTTGTTTGCATTCTACAGTTACTTAGAACAAAAAAAATGTGGCGGATTTTCAAAATCCGCCACATTTGATTTTTTTAAATTGAACGAACGAAACGCTCTTAGAACTTCAAACCTCCAACGCTCAACCTCAACTCTTTATTCACAACCATCTGGCATTCTCGGTCGCTCAATCATATCATATTGTTCCATCAATTCTGTCAATCTTTCTTGATATGCATCTGGAAATTCAGTCTTTGCCAAATCTTCTAAGGCAGCGTGCCTACATTCCCAAACCTTGATTCTTAAGGCTTGTACACGACAATCCAATCCTTTGTAGAAGTCAAAATCGAATGTTTCCTTAAAATTATCAATCTTCTGCAAGTAGGGAATGGCCTCTTCACAATCGGCCGTTAGACCTCTCATTGTCCAATCTTTTACTTGATGAATATTATCACAATAATTCTCTGTAGAAATATAGTCACTGACCAGTTTATTACCATTTGCAACGAATTTCCCCCAAATTTTATCAATGTCAGCACTGTTTTCTTCGTACTCCTCAATCAAGTCCATCAATTCGTTGATTTTTTTGGCAGTACTTTTTCTCAAACGAGGTCGGTCTGCTTTTCGCAAAGAATCAATTTTTGTAAGCATCTCATCACCGAAGTTACATGGGTAAGCGTACCCGTCCATGATGTAAGCTCTAATCAATGATTCGGTATTACAATATTCGTAACCATAATCAACAGTTGGTACTTTGCCCGATTTTACAAACGAATTCCAAGCTTTATTTAATGGAGCAGCAGTTTCTTCGTTTTCCTTAACGTCTTCTCTCAATTCGCTAATTTTTTCACGAATTTCTCTATCAAGCGCAACATTTGTTTTGTCTTGAATTTTTTCAATTTTTTCGAGCATCTCTGGTGCAATTTTACAAATATCTACTGCGCCTCTCAAAAGGTATGCTTTTATGTTAGGAACAGGGTAGCAGTCAAATAATGGTAATTTGGGTTTGAAACCAGGAGAAACGCCAGTGTCCAAATATTCTTCCCAAGCATCGTCCAATTTTGACATGTTTCGGTAGAGCGTTTTCATATTTTTTACCTCTGCTGACATTCCTTTTACATCATTCACGCGCAAGGTGGTTTTCTCAGCAATCTTTAAGGTTCGGTTCTCAAAGGTATTGATAGAGCGCTCCAATTCTCCTTCACATAGGTAATAATGCGCTGTCATGTAAGAATATTTGACCAAAGTTCTTTTCTCACAAATCGTACTTGGTGGGTAAATTTCCTCCAACTCATGAACCGTAACATCTCTGTTTTTTAAGAAACGATTCCAAATTTCATCAATAGAATGATAGGCTTCGATCTTTTTCTCTAAGTCATCCATTTTTCGTGTAAAACCCGGAATTGACTCAAAAATATCTGTGTCAATGGTTTGAAGTTCTTCCATGTAGGTTTCCGCATCAACAATCTTGCTTTGGCAAAATTTGTTGTTGGTATTCATCAAGGCAAACTTGGCATAATTTATTTGATCAGTCACCGGATCTGGACGAGGCAAACGACTCATATTGGAGATTTTGTTGTTCTCCAAAAATTCAGCCCAAGTCTCATCAAAGTTTTGAGAAAAAGTAGTCGTAGAAATAAGACAAATAAAAAAGCAAATGAGAAATCCGTGTATTCGTGTCATGTATTGAAAATTTATGTGCGTTCTTTTTGGGGTAGGCAGCTTGGGTTTTATTTAAAACTTAGGAGTAACGATTGATGAACATAATTTATTCCATTCTTGACGTTAATCCACTGGTTTTATTATTAGACGGAAATAGAGTAGGAGAGTTAGCAAATGGAGGTAGAATTTCTAAATAAATTTGTTCGTTCACAAAACCAATGATTGGCGTTACTTGTCTCCCTTGGGATGGAGATTCCGCCGCGGCGGAAGAGGGAGGAATTTTCTTTGACGGTAGCGAGTTTTTTTCCCCCAACTTCCTATCAATAATATTTCCCAGTTTCTAAATTTCTTTTGATCTCTGAGGCAGGTTTTACAATGCCATGCATGGCGATAAAAACGCCTTTATCCATCAGATTTGCGGTGGCAATTGCGCATCCTAAATTTACGGGCGCATCGGAGTTGCTAAATCTTTTAGGAAGCATCGCACCGGTGATAATGATCAGTTTATCTTTTATGTGCTCGCTGAGAAAAGCAGCCGTTTCAAGCATCGTATCTGTTCCGTGGGTGATGATAAATTTCTTTTCATTTCGATTTTGAATGAGTGTTGCCAAGGTATTTCTATCCTCATTTGTAATCTCAAGACTATCTTTTTGAAAAGCGGTAATCACTTCATATTCAAAGGAAGGATTGAGTTTTTCTAATATTCTATTCGTAGCGGGTTCCCCAAATTCGAATGCCCAACCCTTGGTGGTGTGGGGGTAGTCTTTGTCGATTGTTCCGCCTGTTTGGATGAAGGTTAGTTTCAAAATTTGTGTGGTTTATTGTAGGCTAAAATTTATTATAAACTCTTCTTATCTTTGATAAGTCATTTATTTCAATAAAAAAATATTATTCCATGCAATTAACTAGAACTAACAATATTCAAGCCCTTCCAATCTTGTTTTTAATATTTCTCTTCCAATCCCTGTTTTTTATCTTTATTGACGAAGGGAATTATTCTTTTAAAGGTTTATTAAGTGCAGAAGGATTGCTAACCATAGGAATGTGGACTAGCGTTTTTACCTTGATAGGTTTTATGCTATTTTCTATTTTTAATAGAATAAGAAATTTGCCTTTTTTAGCAAAAATCATATTTGCAACATTCCTTGCTGCTCCGACTGCTATGGCTACTTGGTCTATGTTGTATTTTACCTTTAAGGCTTAAGTAAAAGGAAAATAACTACATTTTCTGGTCTTCAAATCCGAAAGCCTAACCTTTTTGGTGAAGGTTGTTGTCTTTGTCTATTGTTCCGCCTGTTTGGATGAA
>CALLVG010000223.1 GCA_938010715.1 uncultured Saprospiraceae bacterium | reverse complement strand
TCCCAACCGCTCCAGTCAATTTTCATATCTCTCAAAACTTCTGGAATAGCCGTTTTAAAATCTTCCATTACTGGTCTCATGGAGCCCGTTGCATCTATCAAAAAACAGACTTCTATTTTTTGATTACAAAAAGTTGATTTTGCAGCTTGTGAAAATCCGAGGCAGATTGTTAGTACAGAAAAAATAGTTATCAATAAATATCTCATGGCATAACGGTTTTGCTCCCGACGAGGTCGAGACGGTTAAAAAATGACCAATGAATGGTTTTAAATATCTTGATAGGTGTTCCAAAAAAAAGAAGACTCATCGGGCGAAAAACATGAAGAACTTTAATAAAAAATTCACTCAACGAGTCTTCACTATTATAACAGCACAAAAAAACTTTCCCGCGGTGGGAAATATATTACAGCCATGTAATAATCTTTGCTTTCAAATGGCTTGGGCGTTTCAGAGCTTTTTTGGTTTTTAGAATAATCTCTCCTAACATTTTTTCTGTGTGTGTTATTTTCGATGATTCAAATATCTAATGATTTGGTGTTTTGTACTAACCTATTCTTGCCAATAAGTCAGGTTTCTGATTTTGTCTTTTCAAACTTCTTTTTTAGAAAACTGATTTATTCAAACGCTCTCTTTTGCAAAACCTTTCTATCTAATTACCTTTGCCGCTTCTTTTTTCGAAACAGAAAAAATCTTAAATCAGAATTGCAGTAATTTTTATTGCAAAATTTTAATACATCCTACACATAACATGGCATCAAAAAAAATCAAAACAGCACTTATTTCTGTCTATCATAAAACAGGTTTGGAACCAATTGCACAGGAATTGAAAAAGCAAGGCGTCACGATTTACTCTACAGGAGGAACTCAGCGAAAATTACAAGAGTGGGGCATTGATGTCGTCGCAGTGGAAGACTTGACGAGTTACCCTTCTATTTTGGATGGTCGAGTGAAAACATTGCACCCAAAGATTTTTGGTGGCATCTTGGCAAGACGGGAAGATGATCATTTAAAGCAATTGGCAGAATATGAAATTCCAGAAATCGACTGTGTGATTGTTGATTTGTATCCTTTTGAAGAAACAGTGGCGAGTACGAGCAACGAATCTGAGATTATCGAGAAGATTGATATTGGCGGTATTTCTTTGATTAGAGCAGCAGCGAAAAATTACAATGACATTGCAGTCGTTCCATCGCGTGAGGAGTATGATATGTTTTTAGAAATGCTTCAAGAAAAGGATGGCAATTTAGATACAGAGGATAGAAAAGAATTGGCGCGTCGTTCATTCAAAGTTTCTTCCAATTATGACATTGCGATTTTCAATTACTTCAATGAAGGTTCAGCAGATGTAGCATTTAAATATTCGATTCACCGATCGGATATTTTGAGGTATGGAGAAAATCCACATCAGCAAGGCGTTTTCTTTGGTGATTTTGATAAAATGTTTGACCGTATTCAAGGGAAACCGATTTCATACAATAACTTGGTAGATATTGATGCGGCAGTTGCTTTGATGCGTGAGTTTCAAGTTGGAGAACCGACGTTTGCAATTTTAAAACATACCAACGCTTGTGGTATCGCTCGTCGTCCAACATTACTTCAAGCATGGAAAGATGCCTTGGCATGTGATTCTGTTTCTGCCTTTGGAGGAATTTTTATTTGTAATAAATCAGTTGATTTAGCGACAGCGAAAGAAATCAATGAGTTGTTTTATGAAGTTTTGATTGCACCAGATTTTGATGCGGATGCACTCGAACTTTTAGGAACAAAAAAGAAAAGAGTACTCCTCAAATTGAAAGATTACTTTACGCATAAGCGTTCGTTCAGAAGTTTATTGAATGGGGTAGTGGAGCAAGAAACCGATCTTCAAACAGAGACAGAAGCGAACTTAAAAGTCGTTACTAAAAAAGAACCAACACCAGAGGAGGTAGAAAATTTGCTCTTCGCAAACGTTTGTGCAAAACACCTTAAGTCAAATACCATCGCATTGGTTAAAAATAAGCAGATGATTGGAATGGGTTGCGGTCAACCATCAAGAGTGGATGCGTTGAAGCAAGCCATCATCAAAGCCAAAGCATTTGGTTTTGATTTGAAAGGAGCGGTCATGGCATCAGATGCGTTTTTCCCGTTCCCTGATTGTGTTGAGATTGCAGATAAAGAAGGCATTACTTCGGTCATTCAACCAGGTGGTTCTATTAAAGATAAGTTGAGTATCGAGTATTGCGATGCAAATGGAATGTCCATGGTGATGACTGGAAACAGGCACTTTAGACATTAAGATTTTTATATTAGACTTTATTCTAAAATATTTAGTAAAATCGAAAGGTTGTTTTTTCGGTTTTACTTAGTGTGCAATCGAATACTTCTTTTTTCGCTACTTTTTCCAGATGTAAAATTGGGACACGCGTTAAAAAATAGAACCGTCCGCGGCGGCGGATGCTTAGATTTTTTGCATTAATTAGCAAAAAAATAAGCATTCGCTGCTCTACAAACTATTATAGAATAAAGTCTATTGAAAATTTGGAGGTTCAAACCCTTTCTTTTCTTTAAGAAAATTCTATCTTTGCACTCCTTTTCAAAAAAGGGCTATTTTTTTACTATCTTACTTTAAAGAAATTTATCATGCAAACAGTAACAGTAAACGGTGTAGGAAGAAGTGATGTGGGTAAAAAAGCAACTAAGGCTGTACGAAATGAAGGTATGATTCCATGCGTACTTTATGGTATGCAGGAGGCGAGTCATTTTGCTGTTAAGCCAAAAGATGTTAAGCATTTGATTTATACTCCTGAATTCAAATTGGCAGACGTAACAATTGACGGTGCTTCAACGAAGTGCTTTATCAAGGATATTCAGTTTCATCCTGTAACTGATGAGATTGTCCACATCGATTTTCTTAAATTGATTGATGGTCATAAAATTAAAGTGGAAGTTCCTGTTAAATTTGTTGGATCATCTATAGGTGTGAAAAACGGAGGTAAACTTCAACAATCTATCCGTCGAGTGAAGTTGAAAACTACACCTGACAAAATTATGGATAAAGTAGAAGTTGATATTAGCCACCTTAACTTGGGTGATGCTGTGCGAGTAAGCGATATCAAAGAAGTAGAGGGCGTTGAAATCATGATGCCTTCAGGCACACCACTTGCAACTGTAGTTGTACCGCGTGCATTAAAAAGTGCTACTGATGCTGCTGCCAAAGGGGATAATGCTGAAAAAGTTGCAGAAACTGAAGATGCAGCTGAATAATAAAATAATTGCCCTTGTGGGTATTTAAACAATACGAAGACGTGAAGAAGGAATTCTTCACGTCTTTTTTATTTTTATTAGAATAAGTAATACCGAAAAAACAACCTTTCGATTTGAAGCTGTTCTTTTTCCATTATACTAAGTCTATTATTTTGATAATAACAACAGTTCAATCCAGTCTTTTGTGGGAAGACATTCCTAACAATCTAAGGCATTTTGCAAATAAGCTTTCCAATCTTAACGGAAAGACAGATATCGTTATCCTTCCTGAAATGTTTACGACTGGTTTTACAATGCATCCAGAAAGCGTAGCAGAGGCATTCAAAGAAAGTTTGACCATTGATTGGATGACAAAGATGTCTTTGCAAATCAATGCTGCCATCTGTGGTAGTGTCATTATTGAAGAAGATGGAAACTATTTTAACCGCTTATTGTGGGTAACTCCAGATGGAGTAGTCAAATACTATGATAAACGTCATTTATTTACTTTGGCAGGGGAGCACATTCCATTTACTGCTGGCAAAAAGAAACTAATTGTCGAGTATAAAGGTTGGAAAATATGTCCATTGGTTTGTTATGACTTACGTTTTCCGGTTTGGTGTAGAAATGTGGAGAATTACGACTTATTGATTTTTGTAGCCAATTGGCCTGAGAAGCGAAGGCATCATTGGCAATCGTTATTGATGGCAAGGGCAATTGAAAATCAATGCTACTTGGTTGGTGTAAATAGAGTAGGGAAAGATGAGAATGATTTAGTTTACTCAGGAGATACCTCCATTATTGATTACGCAGGAGAGATTTTATATCAGAAATCAGACGAAGAGGATGTCAATACGATTAAACTTTCAAAAGAAAAACTAACGACTTTCAAAAAGAAATTAAACTTTCTTGCAGACAGGGATAGTTTCAATATAAAATGATAAAATGAACTGGTTTTTTAAATTATTCAAAAAAGAAAAAGTAGTTGAAGATCCTATGAAATACTTAATTGTTGGTTTAGGAAATATGGGAACGGATTATGATGATACGCGTCATAATGTTGGTTTTGAGGTAGTAGATGCATTGGCCAAAGATGCTGAAGTATCTTTTAAAAACGATACGTTAGGCGATTTAGCGACGGTTAAGCATAAAGGGCGCACACTCATTTTGCTCAAGCCATCAACCTATATGAATCTGAGCGGCAAAGCAGTTCGCTATTGGTTGCAAAAGGAAAAAATTAAACAGGAAAACTTGTTGATAGTGGTCGATGAACTCCAGTTGCCATTGGGTACGCTACGGATGCGTCAAGGTGGATCGGATGGAGGTCACAACGGATTGAAAAGTATCGACCAATTGCTTGGCGGTAATAAATATGCTCGATTGAGAGTCGGCATTGGAAAGGATTTTCCGAAAGGTAGGCAGGTCGATTATGTATTGGGTAAATGGTCCAAAGAAGAATCAGACCAATTACCCAATATTCGTAAAAAGGCAGCTGAGATGGTTAAAAGCTTTGCTGCTATTGGCATCAAGCATACGATGAACCAGTTCAACAACAAGTAATCTTTTAGTAATCTTTTTGCGGTCTTAGTTCAACTTTACTAAGAACCATTTTTTGAAGGTTTCTTAATAGACTTTATTCTAAAACATTTCGTATGCAAACGAATACTTCTTTTTCCGCTACTTTTCCCCGATGTAAAATCGGGACACGCGTTAAAAAATAGAATCGTCCGCTGCGGCGGATGCTTAGATTTTTTGCATCGATTAGCAAAAAAAATAAGCACTCGTTGCGCTACAAACTATTTCGGAATAAAGTCTAATCTATTTTTCGTCCTTTAGCAACACGTGAATTTACCTTTGTCTTTCGGATTCTACGCAAATCGACTTGGAGTCCAGCAAAAGCACTATTAGAATCTACGTAATAGGTTTTTCCGTCGTAGGTGACTTTCCCTTTTCTTTTGTCCCAATCCGAAGCCAGTAACACATACCTGTTGCCAGCCTTCGGATTTGGTCCAAACATTAAGAAGCGATTCTCTGAATTGCCCTCAAAGGCAACGGCACATCTTTCGGTTTTAGGAGAAAAAAGAAATACGCCAGGTGTTTTGCGTGGAATTAATATTTCTTCGATCTGTCTTCCGTTCTCCATTTTGATTTTTCCATTTACAATTTCGGAACTTCCTTCTTTTATCTGTCTCTTCAAAACGATATCAGAGGAAAGGTAAAATTGTATTTGGCGTAGTTCGTCTTCAGACCAATTGTTGGACTTTTGAAGTCGGTTGGTATAGTCGCTAAGTTTTGGGCTGCAAGAACTTAGTAAAAAGAGGGCGGCGAAAAAAGCTGTTAGTACTCTCATTTTTTTAATTTATTTTTTTAGAAAAAAAGTTGATCTCAAAAGCTAAAAGCTTAGTGAAGTTTTAAGAATAAGTAAAGTCTATTTTTTCAACTTTACTAAGTTACTTCAAGAAACGAGTTAATTGGGGTAATTTGTTTTTGAGTAATCCTTGAAAGTAAAATTATACAAGCCTTACGATTAGTGAGACATCTTCATTGTTAAAGACCCTAAATCACTAAAATAGTTAACAGTTCTTTAAGTGAGGTGGGCACTAATCTACTGATCTTCAAGAAATTGGTATTTACCACATGATAATTAATTATTATCATACATTTTGGCTGTGTAAATCATTTAATTTAAACCATTTTGTTGATTTAGTAATATTTTTGAATGTCACAATATGGACAATGTTGTCACGGTTCTGGTGCGCTTTTACACGACTTTTGTAGTGTATTAATTGATTGAATAAGCTAACAATTATGAAAAAATATTTTAAAACATTAATGACTCTTTCTTTACTAATCTTTTTAGGTTCAAACCTTGAAGCTAAAGTAACATATCTCAACTCTTTAAAAGGAGAAGAATTTGAAATGGGTAATTTGTTGGAGTGGAGTACTTTGCAAGAGCAAAACAGCAAGTCTTTCGTAGTTGAAAAATCTATAGATGGTGTTGCTTATACTGAAGTAGGAAGCATCAATGCAGCAGGGAACTCTTCAAAAGAGAATGTTTATAGTTACCTTGATTTGGGAGCTACAGACAAAAAAGCTTTTTATAGATTGAGACAAGTTGATGTTGATGCAACGATTAGCTATAGTCACACAATTGTAGTTTCAAAAGCAATGACTAATAATTTCGCAATGATTAATATCACTTCTGAAATTAAAGATGTGATGGAAGTTTCTTATACAAGTAGTATAGATTCTGATATGAATGTGGAACTTTTGGATGAAGGTGGTTCAATCCTTTATTCAGAAATGTTTGGAACTAAAAAAGGTATCAACGATATCGCTTTACCAATGGATGCTTATCCAATGGGAACATACAGAGTAGCTTTTACTATGGAAATGGAAAGAGAAATCTTGACCTTGAAAAAAGTGGAAAGCACAACGGAAGAGCCAAATATGGCTTCTAAGAAAAACGATAAGGGAAGCAAAAACTAAAGACTTTCAATTGCAGAAATAATAAAGGCGAATTTGAGTAAAATCAAATTCGCCTTTATTATTTCTGAACCATTCCTTAAGTATTACTCAAAAAATAACTTCCCTCTTCAATTCAAAAAATTAGCTCGAAAAACCTCATTATCAATCACATTTCCTTCACAAATTTTTTGAAATCGGGAACTTATTTTTTGAGCGTTCCTAAACAGCAACTCGTAATTTCGATTTTTTCTTTTTTCTTTTTTTCTTTAAACTGGATGCTGGAATTGGAGTAGAGGGAATGGCTTCTATGGCTTTATCTGCTTCAGCTTTCGTAGCTGAATATCTAAACTCTAATGCTTTTGGCACAAATCCAATCTCTTGCAAAAGTGGAATGTTAGGATTGTCAGCATTGAGTTGTAGTGATAGGTCTTTATTGGTAAGCGCAATCAATTTTCCGAAGAAATATTTTATAAACTCTATCGTCTGCCAACTTTCTTCTATATTAAATTGAACTAAAATATTCTTTGATTGGAAACCTGGAATACCTGATTTATTGATCACCGCAACTGCGATTGGCTCTTTTTCAAAATTCACAGAAAAAATATATCCGCCAAAAGATGGGCAATCTTTTACAGCATAATCTACAGATTGCTGTATGACTTCTTTTGAGTGGTTTGAAGTTAATTCCAAAAATTTGATGACGCCCAATTTTTCAAATGGTGATATGCCTGTGAAGGCATCATAAATGGTGCAGTTGTACATCTTTTGTTTACAGTTAAGGTATGTATTTGTCTTGAATCAGGTGAGCCTTCTCGTAGTTGTTATGCGAATATAAATAAATATTCTAAACATGAAACATTTTGGTAGGTAATTTCGTGGCTGTTTGTTTTTGTAAATTTATATTGGGTATTATTCAGATTTTATAAACTACAAAACCTCATAGTAATTGGTATTACTTGAGGTTAAAATGGCCAGCTCTAATTTATTTGTTTTCCTAAGTGGTTTCTACTTGTTGTAAGAGTTTTTTTATTCTCATAATAAGTTCTTTCGGTTTGAAAGGGCGCAACGTGAAATCATTTGCACCAGCTTTGGTGAGTTCAAGTACAGTATCTGCTTCTTCAAGATCTGCAACTACAATGATCGGTAAATCACTTTTCATGACTTTTCTCGCGTAGTTAATTATCTCCATAGCCGAAACTTTTGTGGTATCAGTACCTATAATGGCTAACTCAGGATGACCTTTGTCCAATTCAGCTATTGCTTCCTCTCCATCTTTTACGGAAATCATGTTGAATCCGTTTTTTTGAAGACGAAAATGGATAGCAGTCATTAAAATATCTTCTACCTCGCAGATAAGAATGTTCATTGTTTTATGCTTGAGTGTGATGCTACATGCAGCAAATCAGGTTCTTAGGCAAAGCAAATGTATATAAAATATTCTAAAGCGTATCGTAGTATATCTGCAACTCTGCCAAAACTTTTGGCTGCATCTTTTCAACCATAGCAAATAGTTCGGGAAGTTTGGTGTAATCGCCATTCATTTTGGTGATTAATTCTGCTTCTTTATTGGCATCTGTCATCAAATCATTACCAACAAAGGCCAATGTTGATTTGAATTTGTGGCTAATCTGATTGGTGTTTTCGATATCACCTTCTTTGAAAAAGTTCAACATCTTTGGGATTTCATTTTCGATTTCTTCGATTACGATACCCAAAATTTCTTTTTTCATTTCACTATCTCCGTCAGTCATCATTTCGAGATAGTCCAGGTTGATGTATTGGAAACTGATCTGGTTCATTTCTAAAATATTTTTATTCGTACAGTAGGTTAAATTTTCACTTCATGCTTTTGCAAGTAAGTGAATATCTTTGAAAATAATTGTTCAGGTTTGAATGGTTTTAAAACGAAATCATTCATTCCATATTCTTTATACTTTTCATCTTTTGAAATATGTGCATGTGCTGTCATTGCTAAAATCGGTAATTCTGCTACTTCTTTTGGCATTTGATTACGAATATATTGGGTCGTTTGATACCCATCCATTACAGGCATTTGCAAATCCATCAGAATAATATCGAACTGTTTTTCTCTAAGTGTATCAATTGCAATTTTTCCATTGTCGGCAATTGTAATTTCGATGTTTTTCCATTTTTTCTTAAGCGTTTTGCTGGCAACGAGTTGATTCATTTTATGATCCTCCACCAACAATAACTTAAACGCTAAATCATCAGGAACCTCTATTTCGTTTACGCGGAGGTCGATTTCTGATTGATTCTCAGCGATTTCAAAAATCATATCAAAAAAGAATTTGGAGCCGACACCAACTTCGCTAGTAGCACCAATTTTTCCTCCTTGCAACTCTATCAGGTTTTTGGCAATCGCTAAGCCAAGGCCTGTTCCTTCAAAAATTCTATCTTTTGAGCGTACTCTTGAGAAACTCTCAAAAACCGATTCTAATTTATTTGGTGGAATGCCAATGCCCGTATCTTCTACGGTAAACTTGAGGTGAACGCCACCTTCAAAGGCTCCCAATTTTTCTACATGAATTCTCACATGACCTGAATCCGTAAATTTAACGGCATTTCCAACCAAGTTGAAAAAGACTTGATTGACACGAAGTTTATCTCCTTTTAATATAGATGGAATGTTTTCTGGTAAGCTTAATTCAAGAAAAATATCTTTTTCTTTTGCTTTGTACTGCATCACATTGATGACATTGAAAAGCAATTCTTTCAAATTAAAATCCTCATTATCAAAAACCAATTTTCCATTTTGAATAGTTGCTATTTCAAGAATGTCATTGACAATTCCCAATAGAACCTCGGAGGATTGATGAATTGATTTTACATAATCTCTCTGTTCTTTGTTCATCGCGGTTTGACCTAAGAGATTGCTCATTCCAAAAATCGCATTCATTGGCGTACGCATCTCATGGCTAATATTGGCCATGAATTCTTCTTTTAATTTAGCAGCTTCTTGTGCAAGGTCTCTTGCTTTTACAAGTTCTTCTGTACGCTTTTGTTCCGTAATATCTCTTACGATAGCGTTGTATCCTGTTGATTGATTGTCCTGTTGCATATTGGCAGAAACCAAACAGGTGCGTATCTCTCCATTGTCTCTTTTGATATCAATTTCAAAATCAACGACTGTAGCAAATTTTACTTTGAGTAGAAATTCGTTCCTTCTTTCTGGAAGCACAAAGTATTCGTGGATGTCATTGACGGCCATCAAATCTTCTTTTTGGCTAACGCCTAAAAGGTCTAAAGTAGCTTGGTTGCAATCAAGTAATTTACCTTCAATTGAGGCAATAAATATGGCATCTTTTGAAGTTGTAAAAATGTCCTGATATTGTTTCTTGCTCCGAGTCATTTCTACCTCCGCTATCTTACGGTCACTGATGTCTTGTATGACTCCTTGGAAAATCAGTTTTTCGCCGTTTTTGATGGCGCGACATTGGACAGAAGCATAGCGCAGTTTATTTGATTCAGTTTCGAATTTCAAATCTTCATTTACCGAACCATTAATTGCTGTTCTTTGGTGAATTATTTCTAATAAATGAAAAGGATGGTTCTCATTTTTTAAGGCAATCGGATTTATTTTTTCTTTTGATAAAAGGTCGAATATTCTATAAGTCTCTTTGGATGCTTTGAATAATTGATTCTCTTCGTCGTACTCCCAATTTCCAATTCTTGCAAGTTTTTGAGTGTCTTCTAATCGTTTTAAAATGGTTTTTCGTTCCATTGAAAATCGAAGAGACTTACTCAAGTGATCTGCGTCAAATCTATCCTTAACCAAAAAATCTTGAGCGCCAGCTTGAACCGCTTTTAGCCCCATACTTTTGTCAGAAAAGCCAGTTAAGACAATGACATTTGCCTCTGGATGTTTGTCGAGCAGTTTCTCAAGCGTAAGGAAACCATTGCTGTCAGGAAGACTCAAATCAAGCAATACAGCCTCGTATCCGTTGTAGTTATCAAGTGCTTCCAAACCCTCTTTTAAAGTCTCCTTTCTATCAATATAAAAATTTGTAAAATCTGACTCATCTAGCAAAATTTCAATCAGACGTGCATCTCCGGGGTTATCCTCGATGAGTAACACTTTTTGCCCTTGTGCGAAATCGCTCATAATGATCTTTAGAAAATATTAAATATAAAAAGTAAAGTTAAGGTATAAATAACTGATTATCAATTAATTAATAACGAGTTAAGAATCCTTAAGGTTCTTTTTAAATATGGAGGAAAGTAATCTTACCTTTCTCTATGGGTAGGGGCTTCAACTTCTCTTTAAGAAAACAAAATTTGCACCAAATTCTGATAATAAAAAAAGACAAATATGATTTTGATGTGATTCGTATAGGGATTTAAAAGACTCGATTTTGTCTGGCGTGATTAAATTTTTAACTGTAAACTCTTCGAGTGTGGAAGCATTGACCGACCAGTTACCA
The DNA here is from genome assembly GCA_938010715.1 of uncultured Saprospiraceae bacterium. GTDB lineage: Bacteria > Bacteroidota > Bacteroidia > Chitinophagales > Saprospiraceae > JAGQWW01. Next base: position 4,802 of record CALLVG010000223.1, on the reverse strand, counting down.
ACTACCTTGGTTCTATCAACCATCGGAATGCCGACCTCTACTTCTCCTTGGTGAATCACCATGATAGGGAAATCTGATACTTCTTGATCGAGGATAGTGTCAGAAGCGTTTTCGAGAACTGGCATGTAGGTCTTCAGTTCTCTTTCTAAAATTTTAAATCGTTTATCGGTTAATTTCTTTTCCATTATCTCTTGGTTAATAACGCTACTGATTCAATGTGATGTGTGTGTGGAAACATATCTACGGGCTGCACTTTTTCAATATCATATTTTTCGTGCAAAAGTTGTAAGTCACGTGCTTGTGTAGCTGGATTGCAGCTGACATAAACGATACGTGGTGTCTCTGATTCTAAAAGTGTTGCCACAACTTCTTTTGACATACCTGCTCTCGGTGGGTCCGTGATTATCAAATCTGGTTTTCCATGTTTTTCAATAAAAGCGTCGTTCAAAATTACTTTTACATCACCCGCATAAAAAGTGCAATTATCAATTCCGTTCATCACTGCATTCTTTTTTGCATCTTCGATGGCTGGAGCGATTTCTTCAATACCCGTTACTTTTTGACAATTTTGAGCAACATATTGAGCAATACTTCCGAGTCCAGTGTATAGGTCATAAACGTTTTCTGTACCTTTCAAGTTTGCGAACTTTACTACGACATCATACAATTCTTTTGCCTGATTGGTATTGGTTTGAAAAAACGATTTAGGGCCGATTTTGAATTTGACATGCCCTAGTTGTTCTGTAATCTGCGGTTCACCATTATACAATATCATGTCTAAGTCCAACATAAAATCATTCACTTTTTGATTGACGCAATAGTAAAGCGAAGTGATAGAAGGTAATCGTTTAACAATTTCATCCATCAACTTTGTCAATCTTTCATCGTCGTCATAAACGCCCATGATGACCATCGTATCTCCCAAAGAAGAGGTTCGAATCATCACTTGACGCATAAATCCCTCATTTTTACGTGCTTCCCAGAAAGGCAAATTTTGCTCCTGTGCGATGGCTTTGATGGTATCTCTGATTTCGTTAGAGGGTTCTTCCTGCAAATAGCAATGCTCAACATCTACCACTTTGTCAAACGCTCCTGGTGGGTGAAATCCCACGACATCTTCCTCGTTGGTTGCGTCGGTATTGATTTCATCGGCCGTCAACCATCGTTTACACGAAAAAGCAAACTCCAGTTTATTGCGATAATATTGAGTTTTTTCTGCACCGAGAATCGGAAGTATTTCTCCGATCGGCACTTTGGCGATTCGACGCATCGCATCTTCTACGATTGAGGCTTTGTATTTTTTCTGAGCATCGTAACTCACATGTTGATATTGGCAACCACCACAGACGCCGTAGTGTTTACAAAATGGCTGAACTCTATCAGGTGAGGGCGTTTCAATCTCTTTTAAAACAGCTTCAGAGTAGTCCTTTCGTTTTTTGATGACTTGCGCAGAAACCACATCGCCAACCGCTACTTTTTTTACAAAAATGATTTTGCCCTCCTCGTTTCTACCGAATCCTTTTCCTTTATCCGCAACGCCGGTGATTTCGAGGTTTTTGTAAAAAGGTTTTTGTTTTTTTCTTCTTCCCATTGTGTGTTTTTTCTACCTAGTCAAAACTATATAATCTCTAATCAATGTTTTTAAAAATTCGACTTTCTTTTTTGGTTTGGAATTTAAATTCAAAATATTAACCAATCGATCGACCAATAAGTTGATGGCTTCTCGGTGCGCATCATTTCTATATTCCTCATATCGGCTGACCGTATTTTTTATTAATAAAAGGTCTTTTTCATTCAACTGTTTGACTTCTGGGTAAGTCGGCTCGTAATCCTCCAAACTTTGAATTTTGAGTATATCTTGCAGTAAAAACTTCGAACGTAATTTCTTTCTTACCACTGTCGTGTTTGCTGCCATGTCGCCAAATCGTTGCTTTTTTTCGGAAGAAACAATCAGTACCGATGCGACAACTCCCATGCAAAGCATGCTATCAATAATCATAAAAATAGAGCGAAGCAGATTGTCACTAAAAGCAGGTTCTCGCCCATCTGCTCGTACCACTTGGATGGACATTACCTTTTTGCCGATAGTTTGTCCGCGATTAAAAACTTCCATCAGAAGATGATAAAGTATCCAACAAGCAATAATAAAGAATCCCAAAAAAACAAAGAACCATTCTCCGAGCGAACTAATGATTGCTTCCGCCAAAACTACTGCAAAAAACATGGTCAAGATATATGCAGCTGCAAAGAAGATAGCGATATCCAAAAAATACGCAATCAGACGCTCCCGTAAGGTCGCCAACTCGTAGTCGATGGCTACGTTTTGAGTGGTGCGTATTTCTATGGTGTTCATACGAGCAAAGGTATTCTTTTAGGAAGCTAATGGGAAAAAGAACGACTCTAAATGTGTACTTAAAAAAAGTTTTGATTTTGATGCCTCAGAAGCAGGCAAAAAGAAACCGAAAAGTGAGGACACTTTTCGGCTCTTTTAGTTGTTTTCATATAGAGTTTAAGGTGTTCGTTTTTTTTCTATCCATTTGTAGTCTCTGAGAGAAATCTGATTTTGAAAATTCTTCAAATCAAATGATTGTTTTTTGACCAAGTGGTTCAGGCAGATGCAGAAGTTAAGAAGTATTTCTTTAGCATGAGCAGAGACCAGTTTACTGTATTTAATGTGCCTTTTATAAGAATCTAACTTGTACTCAATTGCTTTGAACTGCCCTTGTTCGTAGTATATCTTGAGTATCAATTTGTCCATGTATAGTTTTTTTACAAAATCAGTAGGAATATAATTACTGATGATTTCATGCGCTGATTCAAAATCGTTTTTATGAAATGCCAGTCGTGCATAGGTAAGTTTTAGGTTTTCTTTTTCAGTTTTAGGTAATTTATTAGCGTATTTATGGATGAATTTTTCTGCCCATTTAAAGTCATTTGCTATCATGGCAAAAGTGATGGCATTATTAAACTTCGAAGAAGAAATTTTCTTATTCTCTAAAATTAGCTTTTGCTCCTCCATACAGATAATGTATTGTAAGTAGTCCCTTTCGTAGCCCTCTTTACCTGTGTTTGCTTGATAAACACAGTAATTCTGTAAAGACGTCAAAATTTCTTTTTTATCATCGGCTGTGAAATGTTCAATTTGATTGAGCGCAATGTTCTTAGTAGCAAGATAATATTCTTCCTTTTCAGGAGTACTCAGCATATTGAAAATATTCCAGAATACTCGAATTACAGGACTGCCTGATAATTTGATTTTGGGCTTAAGTAAAGTCAAGGCCTCTTTTACATTTTCTAATTGTAAATTAGAAAAGATTTGCATATTGATAGACTCACAAGCCATCCTTAATTTATTTTCTATGTGGAATTCGTCAAAGCTATTTAGGTAGTTATGGAATGTCGTAGCCTTTTGTTTTGGGGATCTATTGTCTTCAAGTTCCATCCTGAAAAGCAAGTGTTTGAAGTAGTTTCGACCCTTGTCTGAAAGGCTTTTAGTTTTTAGATTTTTCATGGTTTTTTTTGCTAACGCTTGGTGGTTCTTTTGTAGTCCTTTTGTTTTTAATTTTTCTATGAGGAGTAAAGCATTCTTAGGATTGTCAAGGTCGCTTTGCGCTATTAAAAAGTATAGGTAGATGACTTTTACAAATCTATTGGTTAAGTAGTTTTTATCTTTTGAGGTAAGGTTTTCCCAGTTTGAATTTTCTACTCCAAGTAGCAAGTTCTGAAATATTTCCTGCTCAGAATGACTGAACTTGAACGAAGGGATGGCAACAAAAATTAAAAGGTCGTTGCTCTCTTTTTTTGATAAGCCTTCGATTAATTCTCCAAATTTCCTTCCCGTTAAGTCTATGCTTTGAGTCAAAATTTCATTGATTTTTGATTTTTTTAAATTTCATAAAAAATTGATTGTCAATTGATTAAGTTGTTTGATTGAATTTTTATTTATTGATTTTTACTGAAAATTATACCCCAAATATATTAGATTATTCTTCTAAAAGTATGGTTTACACTCTAACTTTATTCTTTGACCGTGAATTGAGTACAAAATTCATCACTTGACCAAAAAAATCTCTGTATAACCCTTCCACACTGTGGATCACTATTTTTTTTGATTGACTAAGAAGAACCAAAAAATGGATGAAAGTGATGATCGAATTGATTTAGGATGGGTGCTCAAATCTCGCGACCCAAACTTTAAATTGGCATTTCCAGCAGGCAATGAAAAAATCAAAGATATTTCCTTTCAAGGCATCAAGGGTGATGGAATATTATCTGCTTCAAACCGAAGAAAGCGTGTTGACCTTCTCTGATTTATCTGGTAGATTATCAAAGTCGTTAAAGGTGATTTTGAGGAAGGAATACAATCGAAATTGGTAATTCTGATTTGGGAGCTGCTGAAAGCTTTATTTACGAATTAAAGACAATAAATCATTTTGCTACAAAGCGAATGATAGATTATTTTTTTGAGATTATTATCGTTATTCAATCGGGTTATCTGCGAATGTGGGTGGCTCGATTTTTTTTATAGTGAAAGAAATGTGTTCAATTGAATTTTAATTACACAACAATTTACACAGATCACTTTCCGATACAAAACTTACTAAATATATTCCCCAACAGATCCTCTACATCCACCTGCCCAGTAATCTCCCCAAGATGAGCAAGAGCCCGACGAATATCCATCGCTAAAAAATCACCAGTTATACCAGCGTCGAGACCCGTGAGGACAGCTTGGAGCGCCTCATTCGTTTTTTGCAAAGCTTCATAGTGGCGAGAGTTGGAAACGACGGTGGATTGTAAAT
>CALLVG010000222.1 GCA_938010715.1 uncultured Saprospiraceae bacterium | reverse complement strand
AGCTTAGGGGCAGTAACCGAGTCAAACATTGTAGTAATGCCCGATAGCATCCTATTGGGAGAAATGGCGGCAGTAAAACATGCAGACGGGACAAGTTGGTGGGTCGTTGTCCCAGAGGATGAATCAAATGTATATAACTTGATATTAATTGATTCATTCGGAATAAAAAAATCCCACGATCAGGTAATAGGGCTTCCAATTGATTATGCAGGTATGGGAACGGGGCAGTGTAAATTTTCATCTGATGGAACCAAATTCGCAAGATGGACTTCTACACAGCAGCTTTTATATGCAGAATTTGATAGAGCAACAGGAACCTTCTCAAATGAAGAGCAAATAAATGTAATTGACACTACTTTTAGAGGTGGAGTTGAGTTCTCACCCAATTCACGATTTTTATATGTTGCCTCTACCTATCAGCTACACCAATTTGATACATGGGATAATGATATTGCCTCTACTCAAACATTAGTCGCAGAATGGGATGGCTATCAGGATTTTGTTCGCACCTTTTTTAGCCGACTTCAACTTACTCCTGATTGTCGTATCTTTATAAGCCTTCCTGGAAGTCATCGCTTTTGGCATATTGTCCATAATCCAAATGAAAAAGGAATCGCCTGTAATGTGGAGCAGCGAGGACTTTCACTAAAAACGTGGACATTCAACACAATGCCCTATTTCCCCAACTACAACCTTGGCGCCTTGGGAGATTCAGGTGGTTATCCATGCGATAGTACAAAAATTACGGTGAGTAGTACAGATATTACAATCCATCAACCTACCGGTTTTGTTTATCCCAATCCAACAAATGGCATTATTCAAATAGATATGCCACCCAATGTTGGCGAATTAAACTTCCAATTATTCGACATGGCAGGTAAACCTATTTTTACAAAAAAATCAATCCTTCCTTTTGAAGAAATACAACTGACCGATGTGGCGAATGGAATGTATTTTTATAAAATATTTGATAGAAAAGGTCAGACGTGGAGTGGGAAAGTGGTGATCACTCGGTGATAGGTAACACTCTACCTGTGCTACAAATAAAAAAGGCCGTCCAAGCGGACGGCCATACATAATAACAAATTATAATCTCAAGAAAAAAACGTTCTTCAAATGAGCAGTCTCATGAACCGACTCATTTATATATCTTTTTAGTCTTGCACACCTTCATGACGAATCAATTTAAAAAAAGTTAGAATAGCAGAGTCCCTTTTAATCGGTTTGGAAAACAAAATCGGTTTGGTATAAATCGGTTTGGTATAAATCGGTTTTTAGGAAATCAGATTGTAAAAAAATCAGGGACTCTGCTAAACAAGTTCTTATGCTTTAATCAAGCAAAGGAAACATTGCTAACAAAAAATAATCTCATGAAAATAACAAAACAAATTGTCAAATTAATTGGAGCCAAGTTTAAAAATAGGTTCTCCTCCTCCTCAGAGGAGAACCCAAGTAATCAGCTTTTGGAATTGGCTCTTCCGGCTCTTTTGCCGGGGCATAATAAAATCGGTTTTGGAATGGAGGGTGATATATTAATGAACTGCTATTTTACCAGTGTTCAATAAATGATCATCTCCAGTAACTCGGTAGAAGTATAATCCTTTGGGAAGATTATTCCTCTTAATAATAAATCGGTTTTGAGATTGAGTATTGGTGATGACGGTTCTACCAGAAACATCATACACTTCAAACTCATATTTTTTAAACGATGGGCCTTTTACCTCAATCGTTGCTTCTTCAAAAAACGGATTTGGGAAAACATTCACTTCCACATTCGGGTAGAAGATCTCTCCCAAATCCGTGTACACGGTAATAAAATCGGTCAATTGGGTTCCTCCAATTACATGTTTCGTTTGGTTTGAAAATCGAACTTCTTCGAAATCCATACTCAACGCTACACCATTGTTAATCACAGTTCCAGCGGGGTTGTTCGGTTTTTGAGAAATCTTAAATTTTACAAACCCTTTTGAAGCTGATGGATTAAAGGCGGCTGGTGGCAAGTTGATGTCGTCAAAAATAAATTTTACAACGCCTGTCTCGTACACTCTAATAGTGTATGGGTGACTACTTGCTCCGAATCGCACAGAGGTAATGTCAAGGTTTGAGGAGATGGTATCTCTTACGACTGCTCTCCTCAGTGTATCATTCCCTGTATTTTGGAATCGGAAATGATATTCTAAATCGGTTTGGGAAGTAACTAAGCTGTCATGGACGCCTTTGGGATAGCCTCTCAAAAAAGAATAATCGGTATTGGAATTTTCTTCGTTTTCTATTGGTTCTACTGCAACGAATGGATTTTTTTCATCCTCTTCGTAGCGAGTGACATGACCTGTTACTATATTTCCTGAATCATCGCAACCTTCTATTGCGATGGTTGGGTTACTTTTTCCTGGGTGGTTTTCATCTTGTGGAACAATGATTCTCCAAGTTGCGCCAGTTCCTTCTACTGCAATCGGTGTTGTCTCTCCAGCTCCCACATCAACTGGAACTGGTCTCATGAAAATTTCATCTTCAATCACCAATGTTTGTCTTCCTTGGACATCAACATTTGTGGTGTTTGTTACTAAAAATTTTACACTATCATTTTCACAAACTGCATCTACTTTCAAACTTGAACCATCCCAAGCCGCACTTGCTGGAACACAAATACTGTCAGGAGTAATCTTGGCAGTCAATGTATGTGTTTGCCCAAGTACTGGTTCTGTACAATCTAAAGTAGTGTTGATAATGATTTCTCCACAGTCGCCTGCGTCCACTTGTCCAATATCAAAAGTGAGCAAATTGCCAGTTCTACTTGGTGTGGTAGAAGCAGAATTAAATTCTAACAACTCATCTAACTCAACTTCAACTATTACATTTTCTGCATCTACAGTTCCTTTGTTACAGTACTGAACTTTGTAATCTGTTGCTTCACAAATCACCAACTCAGGAGCAGAAATGTCAATTTCCATATAAGCACACTCATGTGCTGCTTCTACTGGAAAATCAACTGAAAAAGAATCTAAAGTGCCAGTGATATCGAATGTTCTATCATTAAAACATGGAACCCATGTTTCGTTATCAACCTTAAGATTCAAAGTATATTCTCCTTCATCAACTCGGAAGAAATAATGTCCTTCTTCATTGGTTGAAGCGTATAGAAATTCGTTAGCACCTTGTAGTGTAACTATCCAATCTGAAAGTGGTTTTTCACCTAAATCTAATTGGCAGTTACCATTGTCAACAAAAACATTTCCTTCAATGAACTTTTGTGGGATGTACAATGAATTATCCGTTCGGACAAATAAAACATTTGATACAAAACTCGTGATATCAACATCTCCTATCCTTCCTGCAAATCCATAGCCTCCTCTAAAGTTTGTCTCTTGTGCAATCCCAAAAATTTGGCGAACATTTCTATTGTCTCCGATAATTTGTTCTTCTTTAAGAACCAAATTTTCATCAACTAAAACCATATAGGCTTTAATGCTTTCTGCTGTTTCAAGTATATATCCTGCTGCAACAAAGTCACCACTATCGGTTTTTATTATATCGTTAAAACCTTGCTCAATTCCATTTCCATAAAATCGATTCGCAATTTCATTCAAGTTTAAATCAAAGCGAGTGATGATAGCTCTAATTCCATTATCAAAAAATCCACCTGCTACTAAATAACTATCGTCAGATGCTACTATCGCTTTTGGTTCAAAATTTTGAGGTCTATCTAAAACTGAGCGGTTTATCTCATTTCCACCTAAATCCGTTTCAACTAAGAATAGATTAGCACTCACGTTTCCAGAACTTCCCATTACAACATAACCACTTCCATCTTCTTTTAGGACTACATCTTCAGCTCCATCGTTTTTACCAATATTGTCAAATGTTCTCAACCATAAAGAATCTCCGTTAGTATCCAATTTCAACAAAAACATATCATTGTCTCCGTTGCCATAACTTTCAGATTCTCCTGCGATTAAGAAACCGCCATCAGGCGTATTGATAATCGCTTGCCCTTGGTCAACTCCACTTCCACCATAAGTCTTCTCCCAAATCAAATCTCCTTCATCGGAAATTTTCATAACAAGAATGTCTAAAGGTTGGCCGAAAGCTTCTGTTTTGTCACCTGTTACAACAACTCCATCAGAAGTAGCTGTCATGTCATAAGCTCTTTCGGTTCTGTTTCCTCCAAAGTCTTTTTCGTAGATTAAATCACCATCAACATCTGTTCTGATGATATAAACTTGCCAACTTTGGTTCGTTTCAGCAAAACCTGCAAAGACATAATCACCATTAGGCTTAGTAACGATTGCTTGAATTTCTTCAGTCTTATTTGCTCCGTAAGTCTTTTCCCACAGACGTGCAGATTGTCCATCTGCTGTATTTATCATCACGACCATACACAAAAGGAACAGTCCTAATGACTGTTTAACTCCTCTCAATATGTTAGAATCAAATAGATTCATGGGTCGTTTTTGGATTTGATGATTAATCTTCATTCTTTGAAAAAACTCGTGGTCTGGTCGAAGTTTGAATTTTATTGACCGATAGGGAAAAGAAAGTTTAAGCTTTGGACTGACATTAATCACGAATTTTTTCAAAGAACTTTTAATTATGATACAAAGATGGACACACATAGAGTTGAAAACAAAGACAAAAAACCTCATTTGTTGAACGATTTTTATATTAATTTCAGTTTAAATGCTTTAATTACATTTCATAAAACACTCACAATCAATTTTTTATGAATTTATATAAAAAATACTAAATTGTATTTTTGTTGAAAAATAATTAAATTTGTTTCATGAAAAACAGCCGTCTTTCACTAATTTTTAACACTTTTTCTAAAAAAGAAATCCGCGATTTGCGAAAATGGCTGAATTCGCCTGCCCATAATCAACGTGCAGATGTACAAGAATTATTCGAATTACTCTCCAAAAACGTTCAAAATGGCAGCGAAAAGTCAATAGAGAAAGAAAGACTTTATAAAAAACTCTTTCCTAAAGAAAAATATGATGATGCAAGATTTAGGCAAACCATACATTTTTTACATAAAGCCATAGAAGAGTTTCTCATTTTTCAGGAACTAACTTCTGACCAAGTAAAATCAAAAACAGCACTTGCTACTGTTTTTAGAAAAAAGAAAATCGATAAACTTTTCAATAAAACTATCAAGGAAGCCAAAGAACTACAACTAAAATCCAAGTTCAGAAATGCAGATTTTCAACAAAATGAATTTCAAATAGAATTGGAAGAATATACCTTTCGCGAAAAACAAAAGCGAACGACTGAAATGAACTTGCAAGAATTAACGAATGCGCTTGATTTGACTTTCATTGCAAGAAAACTCAGATATAGTTATCTCATGTATGCTCACCAAAACGTTTACAAAACAGAATACGATTTTGGTTTTTTAAATAAGATGCTGAATTATATTGAAGAGGCAGAATTGGATAAACTTCCTTCTATCGGAGTCTATTATTATGGTTTAAAAACTCATATTGAAAAAGACAATCCGCTCCATTTTCAAAATTTGAAAGAAGCAATTTTTGATAATACACATTTGTTTCCTCGTTCGGAGGCACGTGATATTTATTTGATGGCAATCAATCACCTCATCAAACAGATGAATTCAGGGGCTGATTTCGCACTTCGAGAAGTATTTGATCTTTACAAAAAAGGAATTGAAGAAAGGCTGCTTTTTGAAGGGGAGTTTATTTCCAGGTTTACTTTTAGAAATGTTGTGACGATAAGTTTAAAGGTAGAAGAATTTGAATGGGTTGATTTTTTTATCGAAAATTATCAGCCGTATCTACAGGAGAAATTTAGAGAAAATGTTGTTCACTTTAGCAAAGCAACTCTGGCTTACGCAAAAAAAGATTACCCAACGGCTATGAAGCTATTTACTCAAGTCGAATACAACGATACCCTGATGAATCTTAACGCCAAAAACATGCTGGTAAAAATGTTTTACGAGGAAGATGAGTTCGATGCGCTCGAATCATTATTGAGCAGTATGCGTGCTTATCTCACACGTAAAAAAGTAATGGGCTACCATAAATCTTTCATCACGAACTTCATCAAGTTAACTAAAAAGCTGTTAAAGGTTTCTCCTTACGACAAAGCACAAATCGAAAAACTAAGATTAGATATTATGGAAGCAGCACCGATGGCTTCTTCTGAGCGGCAATGGCTATTGACGCAGTTGGAGAAGGTGTAGAACGGAAATTGAATTTCCGTTTTAAAAGCCGAAGTTCGAGCAAAGCGATGAACGAAAGAATAGAGAATAGTTCTCCGCTTTTTCGTTCTCGGCTGCGCTCGAACTCCGCGTTGTTGCACTCCACTCCGTGTTCTTGTGCTGGAACTCCACGTTGTTGCGCTCGAATTTCATGTTGTTTCTAACTATAAACTTTTTTTCACCTCATCCGAAACCACCACACCATCATCAATCGTAATGACCCGTCGAGCTCGATCAATCACCCGCTGATCATGCGTCGAAAACACAAAAGTCATATTTTCTTTTTTGTTCAAATTGGCCATAATATCGAGGAGATTCGATGTGGATTTTGAATCGAGATTTGCTGTTGGCTCATCGGCCAAAATGAAATGTGGCTTTGGTGCCAATGCTCTCGCCACCGCTACTCGCTGCTGCTGCCCACCTGAAAGTTGACTTGGGCGTTTATCCATTTTGTCAGCAATTCCAACGGCTTCCATTAATTCATTAACGCGTGCATCGCGTTCTGCTTGAGAGCGTTTTTGAAGTAGCATCACAAATTCTACATTCTCCTTCGCTGTCATCACAGGAATCAGATTATAGGCTTGAAAAACAAAACCAATATTGTTTTTTCTAAACTCAATCAACTCATTATCTGAAAGTTTAGAAATGTCTTGCCCGCCCACTTCAATGTATCCATCAGATGGATTATCTAATCCGCCGATGATGTTCAATAACGTCGTTTTGCCAGATCCTGATGGACCAACGATTGCCGTAAACTCTCCTTGTTCAATCGTAAAATCAACTCCATTCAAAGCATGAACTGGAATGGTATCTGGGTTGTAAACTTTCTTTATTCCTTTTGCTACAATTACTGACATCGTATTATTTTTTTTAGAGTACAATCGGAGTTCGAGAACGGAAGTATGGAAATCGAACTTCGCTTTTTCATTCACGACTTCGCTCGTACTCCGACTTTTTTAACGGAAATAAATTTCCGTTCTACAACTGCCTAATCGCCTCCACCGGTTTCAATCGAATCGCTTTCAACGCTGGATAAATGGAAGCCAAAATCGCGGTCACGGCAACCGAAACAGCCAACATTCCATAATATTCAGGTGATAAATCGGGGTATATTTTTTCAGACATTCCAAACTGTTGTAATCCATCGGAGTAAGCGGATAAATCAATTCCTCGTTTGCTCAACCATTTTACAGTCGCGTATCCAAACAACAAACCAAACGGTGTTGCGACCAAACCTAACAAAATTGTTTCCAACATAATCATGAAAAAGATTTGACCTTTTTTCATACCGACAGACATCAACATGCCCAGTTCACGGTACCGTTCCAAAACGGCCATCAGCATCGTATTGATGATTCCAAAAATCAACGCCAACATTACAATGAATGTGAAAATGCCTGCGGAAATCGCAATCTGAGATTCAAA
>CALLVG010000221.1 GCA_938010715.1 uncultured Saprospiraceae bacterium | reverse complement strand
TGAGAATAATCAAAAGGAACCTAATCTTTCTATTTTAAAAACGATTGCTAAAAAATTAGAGATTCCATTGCCAATTCTGTTTTTCATGTCTCTCGAAGAAAATGATATATCAGAAAAGAAAAGAGAATCTTTTAATGTTGTGAATCCAGCAATAAAATCAATGCTTAATGAATTTTTTGCCCTCAAAAAATAAACCTTTTGCTATTACGAATTTTAAACACTTATCATGGGTTTTAGACGCTCATATTGATGAAATTGTTTATCTCGCTGAAAATGCAAATGACTTTTACTATGAAAAAATAGAAGTTAAGATTGATAAAAATGGAAAACCCAAATTAGATTCAAATGGAAATATTAGGAAAAGAATAATTCATCCAAGTAAGGAAAACTTAAAAGAACTTCAAAAACTAATCAATCGAAGAATCCTTTCTAAAATTTACTTGCCAAAAAATATTAAAGGTTCTGTTAAGGGAGAAGACAATATTAGCAATGCAAAATTCCATCAAGGAAATAAATATAAGTTTGCTACTGACTTGAAAGATTTCTTCCCATCAATCTCACACTACGATGTGATTAGAATGTTTTTAAGGAATGGATTTTCAAAGAAGGTTGCCTCCTTGCTTACAAAGCTTACCACTTACAAAGGTGTTGTTCCACAAGGTGCGCCAACTAGTTCCTCAATTGCTAATTTAGTTTTTTTACCAATTGATTTTGAATTAATAACTTTTTGTGAACGGCATAAAATTAAATACACAAGGTATGTTGATGACTTAACTTTTTCATCAAAAAAAGGAATTAAAAAAATATCAATAGACCTATTGAAAATAATTTCAAAAGGAGGGTTTCGGATTAGCCATAAAAAAACATTTTATACATCTGGTATTGCAGAAATAACAGGTGTTCAAGTAAAAAACAATACTATTGTTGCGCCTGATAGAATAAGAAAGAAGTTGAAAAATGCAGAATTGAAACCTGAGCAAAGAGAAGGACTTAAGCGTTACAAGCAAAGAATAAATCGAACCAATACTAAAAGAAAAAAACCAGCAATTTCAAATCAAAAACAATAAATGACAAAAAGAAAAAAATCAAAATCAAAAGGAAATAAACTGGATGTGAATACATTGAGAAGTAAGATTCTCGGTTTATTTCAAACGAATCCAAAAAAGCGATTTAACCCTAAACAGGTAATTCGAAAACTAAAAATTAAGAACAACAAGGACAGCGTGCTCGATGCACTAACAAAGCTGGTCGAAAAAGGAAAACTAATACAATTGGAAGATTATAAATTTAAAATAAATCGTTCGAAAGGCTTTGGTGCCAAAACGAATGATAGAGACCGGCAGTTGCTCGTCGGTAGAGTGGATATGGCGCGCAGTGGCGATGCTTATATTATTATTGAAAATGTGGAAGATGATATTCATGTTTCTTCAAAATATTTGGCTTCGGCGATGCATGGCGATACAGTCGAAATAAAAACTTGGCGACCACGCGGTAGAAGAAAACTCGAAGGTGAAGTCACGAAAGTGATCAAGCGCTCTACGACTCACTTTTTGGGAACCTTGTACGATTCAAAAGAATTCGGTTTTGTGATTCCTGCCAATACGAATATGAATACCGACATCATTGTTTATAAAGATGATTTCAAAGGAGCGGTGCATGGCGATACCGTCGTCGTGAAAATTATAAAATGGGAAGGCAAAAAACTGCCAAATCCAGTTGGAATCGTAACAGAAATAATGACCGATGCCAACCGCAACGACCTCGAAATGACGGGCATTTTGCTCGGCAAAGGAATCTCCATCGAGTTCCCTGAGCATGTGATGAAGGAAGCAGAAGACCTTTCTGTAGAAATTCCTTTAATGGAAATTGAGCGCAGAAAAGACATGCGCGAAATCACGACTTTTACCATCGATCCAGTTGATGCAAAAGATTTTGATGATGCGCTTTCTATCGAATATTTCGAAGATGGCACTTATGAAATCGGCGTTCATATTGCCGATGTTTCACATTATGTAAAACCAAAATCTGCGTTGGATAAAGAGGCAGTCAAGCGCGCCAATTCAGTTTATTTGGTCGATAGAGTGATTCCGATGTTGCCAGAGAAATTATCGAATGAACTTTGCTCGCTTCGACCACATGAAGACAAGTTGACCTTCTCGGCCAATTTCCGTTTTAGTAAAGATGATAAAATCATTGGTCGTTGGTTTGGGAAAACGATTATTCACTCTGATCACCGATTTACTTACGAGGCTGCTCAAGAAACTTTAGACGATAAAAAAGGTCCTTTTTTCAATGAATTGAAAAAGATAAATCAATTGGCTAAAAAATTGAGAAAACAGCGATTCAAACGTGGTTCGATTGATTTTGGAGCAGAGGAAGTTCGTTTTAAATTGGATGAAGAAGGCGCACCAATCGAGGTGTATGTCAAAGAGCGAAAGGATACCAACATGCTGATTGAGGAATTTATGTTATTGGCCAACAAAGAGGTGGCAACGTACATTCAAAAGAAAGCAGAAGGAAAAGAAATTCCATTTCCATACCGAGTGCATGATTTGCCAGACATGGATCGAGTTGCTGAATTGGTTCGCTTCGCAAAAGAGTTGGGTTACCAAATGAATATCAATACGCCAGAAGAAGTGGCAGTTGCGTTCAATAAAATGACTGAAAAGTCGAAGGAAGATGAGATTTTAAAAATGCTCGAACCGATTGCAATCCGTACGATGTCGAAAGCAGAATATTCGAGCAATAACCTCGGACATTATGGTTTAGGATTTGATTTTTATGCGCATTTCACTTCTCCGATTCGTAGATATGCCGATGTGTTGGTACATCGTATTTTGGAAGCCAACCTCGAAGGCACTTACCGAACGGATAAAGAAGTTTTGGAATCCACGTGTAAGCACATCAGTTTGATGGAGCGAAAAGCGATGGAGGCCGAGCGAGAAAGTACTAAGTACAAACAAGCCGAATTCATGGGCAAACACGTTGGAGAAACTTTCGATGGCGTGGTGTCAGGCATTATCGAGCGAGGGGTGTTTATTGAATTGGTACACAGCAAAGCAGAGGGCATGATTGGTTTCGATAAATTCCCTGAACCTTACGAAGTTGCAGCGAACCGATTGAGTGCAAGCGGCCGTCGCTCGGGAGAAATCATCCGAATGGGCGATAAAGTGGAAGTGAAAATCTTAAGCGTCGATATGGCGAAGCGGCAGATTGATATGGAGTTTGTGATGGAGTAGATTTGAGAACGGGTTGAGAGATTTGAAAACGCTCAACCCGTTTTTTATTAAAACCTGAAAATAAACATGAGTCATCCCAAATTTCAGGTATAAAGGGGCGTTAGCCCTAAAACCGTTTGTAGAAATATGATTAAACCAAAACTTTTAAGCCACGTTAGTGGCGTCACCGTTTGTTAAATTTTAACGGTGCTGGAGCTACGCTCCTAAATTGTTTTTTTCAATATTATTCTACAAACCGAGCCGCCACTACGTGGCTTATTAACCAAAATTTGGGATGACTCATGTTTTTGTAAAAATATTTTTCTTTAAAATCAACTACCAAAACTAAAACTAAACCCTTTCTTCTTTTTCTTCTTCTCCTTTTTTACGACATCAGAGCCATCTTTTAGCTTTCGCGAAATAGCGACATACGGGCCAATGATAATTTCCTGACCACTGGAAAGACCAGATTTTACTTCAATAAATTCATCGTCTTGAATGCCTGTTTTAACTTCAACGATTTTTGAGGTTGAACCATCAAAAGTGAAAACAACTTCTCGGATATCTTCATCATCTGGGGAAGTTGAAGAAGTTTCTTCCTCGTCATCGTCTTCCTCCTCGTCATCACCAACGCGGTCTTTTGGTTTGCCGTCTTTATCAAATTCACGAGTCGTAACCGCTTGAATCGGAATACTCAAAACATCATTTATGGTATTGGTATTGATCTCAACACTTGCTGACATTCCTGGTCGGAAAGGGAATGGTTTTGAAGGGGTCACTAAGTCTTGATATGATTCGGGTAAGATGCTGATGGTTACTACAAAATTCGTCACCTGATTGGCAGTCGTGGTCATGCTTGCAGTTTGCATATTGCTTGCTGAGTGAGCGATTTCAGTCACCTTTCCTTTAAATTTTCTATTCAAATAAGCATCTACATCGATATCCACCAAATCATTGAGCGAAACACGTGGAATATCATTTTCACTTACATCAACCTGTACTTCCATTTCACTCAAATCAGCGATGCGCATGACCTCAGTACCCGTCATTTGGATTGTACCTACGACGCGTTCCCCTTTCTCTACACCGAGCAAAGAAACGATGCCTGTCATGGGTGCATAGATGTCTGTTCTTTTAAGACTGGTTTTCAATTCTTTTAAAGTTGCCGAAGCACTTTCTACGCCAAACTGAGCGGCATTTACACTTTGCTCACTGGCGCGAATGCTTGCATCAATTGAACGCATATTGGCTTCCAACCCTTTGAGTTGGGCTTCTGATGATTGCAGATCTGCTTCCGAAATAACGCCATCTGCTTTGAGCTGGACATTCCGTTTGTGAACTTGTCGAATATTATCCAGATTTGCCATGATCTGCTCTCTCTGTGCTCTAAGGTTTTCGACTTGTGATTTGGCATTTGCGACCTGTGCTTTTGAACTATTGACGCCCGCCTTCCCTCGTTCAACCTGCGATTGATAACTGTCTGCATCAATGCGGGCGAGTAGTTGACCTACTTTTACAGAGTCGCCTTCTTCGATGTATAATTCGACGACCTCTCCACTCACATCAGAACTCATTTTTACTTCCGTTACTGGAAAAATACGACCACTTGCAGCGACAGATTCTTTGATGGTTCTTTTCTCAACTTTGGCGAGTTCTACTTCTTCACCTTTTTCTTTTTTGCCTTGATTCCAAAAAGCATACCCACCACCAATCAAAAATATGGCAGCTAAAATCCATAACGTCCAGTTAGTTTTTTTCTTAGGTTTTGTCATGTTGTTTTTATTTTGAAAGTAAGAGACAAGAAGTTAGATTCAAGAAACAAGAAAGTTCTTCTTTTGTCTTTACAAATGTTCTTATTAATAATTACAAGAATAGAAGACGTCTTGTTTCTCGTTTCTTGCATCTAATATCTCTCCTTAAAACGAAAGTTTTTTTCCAGTATAAAAATCCACAATTTTCAAACGAAAAATATAATCGTATTTAGAACGAATAACTTCGATTTGTGCAGAGTCGAGATTGGTTCTCGCATTCGCAAAATCAAAACTATTGATTGTTCCTAATTGATATCTTTTTTCTGCATTATCGAAAGCGGCTTTTGTAGCATAGTAAGCCAGATTGGCAGCTTCGTGGTTTAATCTACCTGCTTTCGCATTAGCAATTGCAGTTTGAATTTCGGTTTTGAGTTGTTGTTTGGTTTGCTCGGCAGCGTATTGGGCACTAATCACATTCAATTTTGCACGCTCCACATTGGTTCGATTGTTATGATTGTTATAAATTGGAATTTGAACATTGAGTCCTAAATTTTGACCAAGGTTTTCATTTAATTGATCGAAGTAGCTTAGGTTCGGAAAACCAGTGGGAATTTGGTTCGGTATTTCGCCATCGACGGTCGTTCCACCAACATCAATTGTAAAAGGAATATTTTGGTCAATAAATCCAGATGGATTACTAAAGTCTTTTGCTACACTTGACCATCTCGAATCAATTCCCCCAAATGCCGTAATAGATGGCATCATTGCTGACTTCGCAATGTCGATTGCGATCTTTGCGCTTTGCTCTTGTTTTTCTGCCGCTCTTATGTTTGGTTGCGTATTCAACGCAGAGGCATAAACGGTTTCAAAAGTAAATAGATCAGGGTTTGCATCAGTCGGCACTTCAACATTAGGTTTTCCAATTTTGAAATCAACCGTTGGCTCGACTTGCATCAAGTTTTTCAATTGTAGATAACCGATGTCCACTGCGTTTTGTGCTTGAATAATCGTTTGTTCATCTAAAGCGATTTGAGAAAGAACATTCAGTCGGTCATTTTTAGGAAGTGAGCCTGCATCAATCAACCTATCAATTCTCGAAAGCTGGTTGTCAGAAAGTCTTCTTCTGCTTTTAGCATTGGCAAGTTGTTCTTCTGCCATTAAAATATTTAGATAACTGGAAGCAATACTGAGCATCAATGTGTTGGTCGCATCGAGTGCATTGAGTTTTGCAACTTCGGCATCCACTCTTGCTTGTTTGATGGAATTGTTGATGCGGTTGCCACCGAAAATTAATACACCTGCATTCAAAGAAAGATTATTGAACCCAATCGTCCGATTATCAAATTCGTTGGTGGTTGGGTCAATCGTTCTACCAAATTGTGTTCCGCCGTTGACACTTGCGTTAAGATTTGGATAACGATTCATGCGATTGCTTTTTTCAGTTAGCAATGCGTTTTGAATTCCAATTTCTGCCTGCTTGATGGCAAGGCTATTATTACGAGCGTAGTTGATACATTTTTCCAGCGACCAAACATCCTGCGCATCTGCCGCGAGAAAAACAGTCGTAACCAGAAAGAGTAATAGTGAAATCTTTTTTATCATTTTTAATGAGTTTACTTTTTATAAAAAAGTGTCACAAGACTAATAAGAATTGGATTAGAAGTTGAAAAAAAATGTATTAAAGTCCACTTTTTTCAGATGAAATAATAAAAATCTACTTTTGCAGAAAAATAAACGAATGGAAAATATCCTTTTTGAAAAAATAGATGGTGTTGGAAAAATCACTTTGAATCGCCCCAAAGTTTATAATAGTTTCGATAGACCAATGGCAATGGCAGTGCAATCTGCACTCGACGATTGTGAAAAAGACGAAAACATCAGAGCGATTTACCTGACGGGGGAAGGAAAAGCCTTTTGCGCTGGTCAAGATTTGCAAGAAGCAATTGATAAAAACAATGGTCTTGATTTGGAAAGAATCATCCGCGAACATTATAACCCAATTATTCTTCGATTAGGAAAAATTGAAAAACCGATTGTAGCAGCCATCAATGGCGTAGCTGCGGGAGCAGGTGCAAATATCGCTTTGGCCTGTGATATCGTTGTGGCTACTGAAAGCGCAAGTTTCATTCAAGCATTTAGCAAAATCGGTTTGATTCCAGATAGTGGGGGAACTTTTAATTTGCCTCGATTGATTGGTCGCCAAAAAGCATCGGCTATTATGATGTTGGGTGATAAAGTTTCTGCTGCCGATGCTGAGCGCATGGGTATGATTTACAAATATTTTTCAGACGATTCTTTCGCAGAAGAGAGTTGGAAGTTAGCAGCGAAATTGGCTAAAATGCCAACCAAAGGATTGGGTTACACCAAACGTGCTTTGAATCAATCTTTAAACAATACGTTGGAAGAACAATTAGAGTTAGAAAAGCAATTGCAAGCAAAATCAGGTGAAACAGATGATTACACAGAAGGTGTAAATGCTTTTTTAGAAAAAAGAAAACCTGAGTTTAAAGGGAAGTAATTAAATGGTTTTATGGTTACATGGTTTTATGGTTGAGAGGAAGAGAGATTCAAAACCATAAAACCATGTAGCCATTTAATCACTTGGAGCGTAATTCAACAATCGGACAAATAATCTCTTCCAAAGAAATACCACCGTGCTGGAAAGTATCTGCGTAGTATTTTTTGTAGTGATTGTAATTATTAGGATAGAGGAAGAATTTTTCTTCTTTCGCAAAAATGAAACTGGAACTTACATTCACTTTCGGCAAACCTGCTGAAAAAGGATCTCTGATTTCGAGTACATCCTTTTTTTCGTATTTTAGGTTTCTACCCATTTTATAACGCAAGTTGGTTGTTGTTTCTCTATCGCCCACTACTCTTGATGGTGTTCCTACTCTAATCGTTCCGTGGTCAGTGGTGATGATTAATTTCACATCACGTTCAGCAATACGCTGAAGCGTTGCCCAAAGTGGTGAATTTTTAAACCATGATAAAGTCAGTGAACGATAAGCTTTCTCGTCGCCTGCTAATTCTTTTAAAACCTCCATCTCGGTACGTGCATGAGAAAGGAAATCTATGAAGTTATAAACAATGACTGTCAAGTCATTATTCATAAAGTTCATGGCTTTGTCTTGAATATTTTTTGCACCAGCGACATTTGTAACCTTATAATATTCATGTTTTATTGGTCTGCGGATTGTTCTTTTTACCTGCTCGTTTAGAAGTTTATCCTCAAACATATTTTTGCCACCTTCGTCAGTATCGTTTTTCCACCATTCAGGAGAGTGTTTTGCAATTTCGCTTGGCATCATACCTGCGAAAATGGCATTTCGACTATACTGTGTTGCGGTAGGAAGAATGCTGAAGAAGAAATCTTCTTCTTCAACTTTAAATAGTTCTGTGATAACGGGTTCTATAATTTTCCATTGATCCCATCGCAAATTATCAAGTAACAACATGACTGTAGGCGTTCCTTCTTCCATTTTAGGAAAGACCTTTCTACGCATCAAATCAGGAGAAAGAATTGGCCCTGAATCTCTATCGCGCATCCAATCCATGTAGTTTTTCTCAATATATTTTGAAAAAGCTGCGTTAGCTTCCGTTTTCTGCATCGCAAGAATATCCATCATCGCGCTTGAATCCGAAGCATCTAATTGCAACTCCCAATTGATGATTTTTTTATAAACATCAACCCAACCTTGTAAATCGAGACCACTTTGAATTTCCATCAAAATCTGACGAAACTCCTGTTGGTAGTTTGAAGAAGTTTTTTCTCTAACCAAACGCTTATTATCCACTATCTTTTTTAATGAAAGTAAAATCTGATTTGGATTTACTGGCTTGATAAGGTAGTCACTGATTTGAGAACCGATAGCTTCCTCCATGACATGCTCTGCCTCATTTTTGGTTATCATCACAACTGGCAAGTGAGGATTGTCTGCTTTTATTTTGGTTAAGGTCTCAAGACCCGTCAGGCCAGGCATAGACTCATCCAGAAATACGACATCGAAGTCGCCTTCTGTTCCACATTCGTCAAGCGCATCATGGCCATTACTAACCGTGACAACTTCGTACCCTTTCTTTTCTAAAAACTTGATTTGTGGTTTTAGTAAATCAATTTCATCATCAGCCCAGAGAATTTTAATTTTATCCATTGATTGTTTTTTTCTTTTTAGAGACTGTTTTGTGAATTAGTGAATGATTTCTAAACAGTGTCACAATATTATTAAAATAAGTGAAGTACTGTACCTTTGCATAAAAAAGTACGTAAAAGTAGCATAACCAAATTTGAAATCGAGGAAAATTTCAAGAAAGCGAGGTTTAAACGGTTATAGCCGAGATATTATTTTTGAAAACCAATAATGAGTCGAAAAAAGATTTTTAATGATCCTGTTTATGGATTTATTACTGTTCCATACGGAATACTTTTCGATCTTATTGAGCACCCCTACTTCCAGCGGCTACGCCGCATCAAGCAACTAAGTCTTACACATTACGTATATCCTGGTGCCTTACACACCAGATTTCATCATGCGCTTGGAGCATTGCATTTAATGCAACAAACGATAGATGTTTTGAAGTCAAAAGATGTGCAGATAACTCCAAAAGAGGAGGAAGCAGTATGTATTGCTATTCTGTTACACGATATAGGTCATGGTCCATTTTCTCATACCTTAGAAGGAGCGCTGATTGACATTTCTCATGAAGAAATTTCAGCCTTATTTATGGAAGAGCTGAATAAAGAGTTTGAAGGGAAGTTAGATTTGGCAATTAAGATTTTTAGAGGTCAATATTCTAAAAATTTTCTTCATCAACTTGTTTCCAGTCAGTTAGATATGGATCGATTAGACTACCTTAATAGAGATAGCTTTTTTACAGGCGTTTCGGAAGGAGTTATAGGGTATGACCGAATTATTAAAATGTTGGATGTCTATGACAATGAGTTAGTGATTGAAGAAAAAGGCATTTATTCAATAGAAAAATTTTTGATAGCCCGCCGGTTAATGTATTGGCAGGTTTACTTGCATAAGACGGTTTTATCAGCAGAGTTGATGCTCATTCAAGTGTTCAAAAGAGCAAAGCAGTTGGTTCAAAATGGAATGGCGTTGCCAGTTTCGAAAAGATTGAACTTTTTTTTGAGTAGGAATTTCACAAAAAAAAATTACCTTAGTGACAGGAAAGAACTCCTCGAAAACTTTGCCCGACTTGATGATGACGATATTTTTTACTCATTAAAACTTTTTGAAGAAAATATTGATAGCACACTTTCTTTCCTTGCAAGTAGCATTATTCATAGAAGACTTTTTAAGTTGGAATACTCGAATATTCCAATAGAACGTGACTATGTTGATAAAGTCCGTCTCAAGGTCGCTTCTATGAGGAAAATGTTTGATATAAGTATTGATGATATTGTGTTGAAAGGAGTAGAGGCCAACCTGCCATATTCCACATCGAAGGAAGAGATTAAGATTTTATTCAAATCTGGAAAAGTACTTCCCATGTCTGTAACAACGGATTACACAATACAATCTAAAATAGTAAAGCGCTATTATTTATGTTATCCGAAAGTTTAATTATAAATTTGCGCAAATTTTATAAACACCCTGAATTCGCATTTGACTAAGAACTAATTTTTAAAACGCTATTTTTTCATAATTCAATCAAAATTCAATCAACCATGAGGAAATTTGATCTATTGTTAACAGTGGCTTTTCTTTTTGTTGCAACTGCTGTTTTCGCACAGTCCCCTGGTGACTTACCACCTAATGCTCAACCTGGCAAATGTTATGCTAAGTGTTTGATAGCTGATGAGTGGGATACTGTGACTGAACAAATTCAAACAAGAGCAGCTTCAAGTAGAGTTGAAATTGCTGCTGCAGAATTCGAAACTCAAACAGAGCAAGTATTAAAAGCTGCTGAATCATCAAGAGTAATCGCTGTACCAGCTGAGTACGGTACTGTTACTGAACAAGTAATGGTTAAAGGTGAAAGTTCACGTTTAATTGCTGTACCAGCAGAGTACGAAACTGTTACTGAACAAGTAATGGTTAAGCCTGAGTCAAAAAGACTTATCGCTGTACCAGCAGAGTACGAAACTGTTACTGAACAAGTAATGGTTAAGCCTGAAACTTCACGTCTAATTGCTGTACCAGCAGAGTACGAAACTGTTACTGAGCAAGTACTAGTTAAGCCTGAGTCTAAGCGTATTATCGCTATTCCAGCAGAGAACGAAACTGTTACTGAAAGAGTAATGGTTAAAGCTGAATCAAAAAGACTTATTCCTGTACCAGCACAGTATGAAACTGTTACAGAAAGAGTAATGTCAAGAGCTGAGTCTTCAAGACTTATCACGATTCCAGCAGAGTACGAAACTGTTACTGAAAGAGTATTAGCTAGAGCTGAGTCAAAAAGATTGACTACAGTACCTGCTCAATACGAAACTCAAACAGAGCAAGTATTAGTTAAAGAAGCTTCTGAAAGAGTAATCGCTGTACCAGCAGAATACGGTACTGAAGAAGAAACTTACTTAGTTTCTGAAGCATCTACAAGAATCGAAAGAGTTCCTGCTCAGTACACTACTGAAACAGAAACTATCGAAGTTACACCTGCATCTACAAAATGGGTAAAGAGAAAAGCTGACAAAAACTGTCTTTCTCAAAATCCAGATGATTGTTTAGTATGGTGTCTTGTTGAAGTTCCTGCTACTTTCAAAACTGTTACTAAGCAAGTAAGAAGCGGATGTGCTTCTGGTTATACTGACAATGGTGACGATTGTGTAAGAACTGTTGAAGTTCCTGCTCAATACGGTACAAGAACTAAGAGAGTTGTGAAAACTCCAGCATCTACTCGTACAGAAACAATTCCTGCAGAGTACAGAACAGTTACAAAAACTGTAATGGTTACTCCTCCTTCTACACAAGAAGAAGTAATTCCAGCTGAGTACAAAAATATTACAAAAACAGTTGTAAAGAACCCAGCATCTACTCGTACAGAAACGATTCCTGCTGAGTACAGAAACATTACAAAAACTGTTTTGAAAGCACCAGCAACAACTCGCGAAGAAGTGATTCCTGCTGAGTACAGAAACATTACAAAAACTGTTGTAAAAACTCCAGCGACTACTCGTGAGGAAATCATTCCAGCAGTTTATAACACGGTTACAAAAACAGTTGTAAAAACTCCAGCGACTACTCGTACAGAAACGATTCCTGCTGAGTACAACACGGTTACAAAAACAGTAGTGAAAACTCCTCCATCAACTCGTGAGGAAATCATTCCAGCAGTTTATAACACGGTTACAAAAACAGTAGTGAAAACTCCTCCGTCAACTCGTACAGAGAGTATTCCTGCTGAGTACCAAACATTAACAAAAACAGTAGTTAAGTCTCCTGCAACTTCTCGTACAGAATCTATTCCTGCGGAATATGAAACGATTACTAAGAAAGTCGTTAAGAGTGCTGCTACTACTAACTCAGTATCTATTCCTGCTGAATACGCTACTATCACTAAGAACGTTCTCAGAAAGAAAGGTGGATTCACTGAGTGGAGAGAGGTACTTTGTGACAGACAAGTAACAAGTTACACTATTAGCCAAATTCAAAATGCTTTGATTTCAAGAGGTTACAGCCTTCCAAAATATGGTGCTGATAATGACTTCGGTAGTGAAACTAAAGAAGCATTGAAGAAATTCCAAAGAGACAATGGTTTACCAATCGGTAACCTTGACTTTGAGACTTTGAAAGCTCTTGGTGTTCAGTATTAATATTTGAAATAGATATTAATCTACGATATAAAAAATCCTCGCATGGCTTCCATGCGGGGATTTTTTGCGTTAAAACAGTTTCCACTCCCTTCTCTCTTTCTCTAATAAATTGGTAAAAACCATTCTCCTTTCTTAATTAAGAAAAGGATATGCTATTTTTGTACTTCAAATTTTAAATATGGCAACGCCTAAGTCAGTAGCATTTTACACTTTGGGATGTAAACTCAATTATTCTGAGACATCTTCTATTGGTCGTCTGTTTGAAGATGCCGGCTATCATGAAGCGAAATTTAATGATGGAGCCGATATCTATGTAATCAATACTTGTTCGGTAACGGATTTTGCGGATAAAAAATGTAGGCAAATCGTGAGACGTGCATTGCGCAAATCTCCGAATGCATTCGTTGTTGTTATTGGCTGTTATGCACAGTTGAAACCTCAAGAAATTTCAGAAATAGAAGGTGTAGATTTGGTTTTAGGGGCTGCGGAGAAATTTAAGATTCTAAATTACATTGACGACCTAAGTAAAGCACCAGGCAAAGGCATGGTGCAGGCAGGCGAAGTCAAAGAGGCTTATCATTTCAAAGAAGCATTTTCGTTTGGTGATAGAACCCGCGCTTTTCTCAAGGTGCAAGATGGGTGTGATTATAAATGTTCTTTTTGTACCATTCCTCTGGCAAGAGGAAAGAGTAGAAGTGATAAAATTGAAAACATTGTTGCGAATGCGCGTAAGTTGGCAGATTTGGGTATTAAAGAGATCGTTTTGACAGGAGTGAATATTGGGGACTATGGCTTGATGCCAGACGATGAAGGAGCATTAACACAAACACGTCAAGCAACTTTTTTAGATTTAATAAAAGAATTGGACAAGGTAGAAGGCATTGAGCGTTTCCGAATTTCGAGTATTGAACCAAACCTTTGTACAGACGAAATTATAGAGTTCGTCGCTCAGTCTAAGCGGTTTGTTCCGCATTTTCACATGCCGTTACAGTCGGGAAGTGATAAGATTTTGAAAATGATGCGTCGTAGATACAAAAGTGGTTTATACAGAGATAGAGTTGCCAAAATCAAATCACTGATGCCACATTGTTGTATAGGCGTAGATGTAATTGTTGGTTTTCCAGGAGAAACAGAAGAGGACTTTTTGGAAACCTATAGTTTTTTGAACGAAATAGAAATTACCTATTTACACGTTTTTACTTACTCAGAACGTGCCAATACATTGGCAGCAACCATGCCCGATGACGTGCCAAAACAAGAGCGAAAGCGACGTAATGAAATGCTAACCATTCTCTCTGAGAAGAAACGGCGCTACTTTTATAATCATCATTTGAACGAAACGCGACCTGTTCTTTTTGAACAAAGCAAGGAAGTGGATAAAATGTCTGGTTTTACAGACAACTACATTCGTATAGAAACCACTTTAGACGAAACACTTCTAAACGAAACTTTACCAGTAAAACTGAATCAAATTAATGATAAGGGATTGGTAGAAATTAGCTTATCTAAAGATTTGGTTGGTTAAAATTTATCTGAATTTCACTAGCCAAGACAGGTTTACTATCTTTGAAGCGTTTATATGCTTAAAGCATACAGAGAAACTTAATAAAACGACTTTATGAAAAGGCCACAAGGGGACGAACTATCCAAACGAATGCCTACCTACAAAAAAGCAGTAAGGTGGATGTGGGCACTCTTTATATTAGGAATTTTGAGTGTCATCGGCATTTTTATATTCCTATCCTTCTCCGATCTTCCCAATACAGCGGAATTAGAAAATCCAAAAAGTGAATTAGCAACAGAAATTTATAGCGCCGATGGAGTGGTTTTAGGGCGATATTATGTAGAAAATCGAGTACCAGTTGAATTTAGTGAACTATCTCCTAATATTGTCAACGCATTGGTTGCAACTGAAGATGAGCGGTATTGGAAGCATTCTGGGGTTGACTTTTATGCACTTGGAAGAGCTGCAATTAAACCAATTTTGACAGGAAGCAGTGCAGGAGGTGGAAGTACGATTACTCAGCAGTTATCTAAATTACTTTTTACCGAAAAACCAGGTTCAGGTTTGGAAAGAGTTGTTCAGAAGCTGAAAGAATGGATTATTTCTGTTCGTTTGGAACGTAAATATACCAAAGAGGAAATCATGGCAATGTACCTCAATAAATTCGATTTTCTTTATGACTCAGATGGAATAAAAGCAGCCGCTGAAACTTACTTTGGAAAAGACCAAAAAGATTTAGAAATAGATGAGGCAGCTATTTTGGTAGGAATGCTAAAAAACCCAAGTAAGTACAATCCTAAGAAACATCCTAAAACTGCGACAGGCCGGCGAAACGTTGTTTTGAATCAAATGAAAAAAAATGACCTACTGTCTCAAGCAGGAATAGATTCATTGAAAACGAAGGCCATCAGCATGAGTAATTTCAAAAGAAGTAACCATGCACAAGGTTTGGCGCCATATTTCCGTATGGAATTAGCGAAAGACCTCAAATTTAAAATTTTAAACAAAGAAGATAACAAAAAGCCAGATGGCACGAAGTATAATATTTACAAGGATGGTTTGAAAATCTATACGACGATTGATTCCAGAATGCAATCATTGGCCGAAGAGGTGATGGTCAAACACATGTCTCAGCTACAAGATAAGTTTTTTAAAACTTGGAAAGGTATGGATCCGTGGACGCATACCACCGAATCAGAAACTGAAATTTCTGTAGAATACAGAGAAAGAGGTTTACAAAAAATTATAGAAGCATCGGAGAGATATGCTAAGCTGCGTGATAAATATTTGTCGGAAAGTTTAGCGCGACTAAAAAAGGAAGTTTCTGGATTTGAAATTAAAGATGAAGAAATAAAGATTCTTATAGAAGAGTCAAAGCGAAAAGGTGCGATTTCCACAGCAATTAGAAGTAAGGATATTTCTTCTGAAAGAGGTGGGAAATTGAGACGAGTCCTGAAAAGTGAAAATTGGCCGGACATAAAAAGTGATTGGAAAAAATTTCAAGCGAGTGTAAAAAGCGTTTTCAAAAAGAAAGTAAAGATGAAAGTCTTTACCTACGAAAATGAAAAATTTGAAAAAGATACCTTGATGAGTCCATTGGATTCGATTCGCTACCATCGAATGCATTTACAAACTGGCATATTGGGCGTAGATCCGGCGAGTGGAGATATAAAAGTTTGGATTGGCGGTGTTAATCATAAGTACTTTCAGTTTGACCATATTCGAAATAGGCGTCAAGTTGGGTCAACATTTAAGCCATTTGTATATGCGGCAGCGATTAATTTGCAGGGGATTTCTCCTTGTTTTACTGTTTATGACCAACCACAGACGATTTCTCCAGGGGAAGGTAATTTTCATTTAGACGAACCTTGGACGCCTCGAAATGCCCGTGAAGCCTACTCTGGAAAATTATTAACGCTCTATGAAGGCTTGCGAAAGTCAATCAATACCGTTTCTGTTTATCTGATGAAACAGTTGGGCGATGCACGTCCAGTAATACAAATTTGTCGCCAGATGGGGGTTAAGTCGCCTATCGTTCCAGCACCAGCGATTGCATTGGGTTCATGTGATTTGGAGTTGTTTGAAATGGCAGGCGCATACACAACTTTTGCGAATAATGGAATTGCAAATAAGCCAATCTACATCACACGAGTAGAAGATAAAAATGGAAGAGAAATATATTCCCAGATGCCAGAAGAACGGACAGCACTGCATCCAACGGCCAATTATGTAATGGTAGATATGTTGCAAAAAGCGGCGAATGGATCTTCACTTTTTAGAGGTGTGAACGTAGCTTTTGGTGGAAAAACAGGGACAACAAATGACTTTACGGATGGATGGTTTATGGGTATTACGCCGAACTTGGTCGTTGGAACATGGGTTGGAGGTGAAGACCGTTGGATTCATTTCCGTGATTTGACTTATGGTCAAGGTGGACACATGGCACGCCCTTTTTTCTCAAATTATCTAAAGGCACTAGAAAAGGATAAAGAAATTAAATTTGATAAAAATGCGACTTTCTATCGTCCACCAGGAGATTTAGGAATTGAAATCAATTGCGATCTTTATAAAGAAGGTCAATTGCCATCAAGTGGAGATTTGGAAGGAGATGATATGGGAGACGACCAATTTGGTGATGAGGTGGATACTGCGAAAGTGGTTAACCCGTTGGAAGAAGCGGATGAGGAGTTTTAATTTTTGATAATTCAGAAATGAAAGATAGGTCAGTTCCGTTGGTGCTGACCTATCTTTTTTGATTACAATTGGCTCAACAACCATTCTTTCTCTGCTAAAACTTCAGCCATTTCAACCTGAACTTTCAACTCTTTTTTTAGTGCTCGATCTCCTGGTGGAAGGTTGAGCATCTTGGTGAAAAAGGATGTGAAATTGCTGTACAAGTTTCGATGATATCCAATGATTTTTTTGCGTCTTATGAAAGTTTGCAGTGCAGAAATGTGAAATGGCAATAAATCAAAAGATCCCATCTCAAAAAATATTTTTAAGAACATGGTTCGGGTAGAAAGTTCGAGCAATAAGTCTTCGTGTTCGCATTGTCGAAGTAGGTCGAGCGCGTAGTCATAGTTTTTTCGCTCATATTCCAGTCGCGCGAGATTGAAGTTAAAAGTACTATCTCTATACTTCGGGCTCAAGTGTTTTTTATAATTATGAATAAACTGATCTGTCCATTCATAATCTTTTAATACCAGAGAAAGCGTAACGATATTTCGATAAGTAAATCTCGAAATTTGATTGTCGTTCAAAAAGTATCCACGTTCCAAACCTTCTTTATAAATTTCAAATTCTTCCAGCAAATAGTCTCGATTACCTTGATTATATTTTTGAATACAAAAGTTG
>CALLVG010000220.1 GCA_938010715.1 uncultured Saprospiraceae bacterium | reverse complement strand
GCTGTGAAAGTGCAATTACTGGCACATTCAACTCTTTCGCCAAGGCTTTCAGCGAACGAGAGATTTTACTAATCTCTTGTTCCCGATTACCTCTTGCAGATTCATCACCACTCATCAATTGTAAATAATCAATGATGACCAAATCTATATCATGTTGTTTTTTTAGACGACGACATTTTGCTCTCAACTCAAAAATATTGATGGCAGGAGTATCATCAATAAAAACAGGAATATCACTCATACGCTCAATACTCGTGTTGAGCTGTTGCCACTCATAATCTTCGAGTTTACCATCTCTTAGTTTGGAACCACTAATCTCTGCCTCCAAAGAAACGATACGTTGCGCCAACTGTAAACTTGACATCTCCAAAGAGAACATCGCAACGCCTTTCTTAAATTGAGCGGCTGCATTTC
This sequence comes from uncultured Saprospiraceae bacterium, assembly GCA_938010715.1. GTDB lineage: Bacteria > Bacteroidota > Bacteroidia > Chitinophagales > Saprospiraceae > JAGQWW01. The sequence goes on along the minus strand of CALLVG010000220.1, from coordinate 15,724 downwards.
GAGCCAAAGAAAGTACAAAACTCGTTTTACCCATACCTGGACGAGCCGCGACAATAATCAAATCTGATCGTTGCCAGCCGTTGGTCAATCTATCCAAATCGGTAAAACCAGTTGGTACACCGGTCAGACCTTCTGGTTTGTTTTTCAATTCTTCGAGCTGTTTCAATAACTTACTTGAAAGTGAACCCATATTCTCAACATTTCCTTTTAGGTGCTGCTGAGTGATATTATATAGATTTTGCTCTGTACTATCTAAAAGTTTGAAAACATCGGTGGTCTCATCGTAAGCATCCCTCAAAACCGAATCAGAAACCTTAATCATTTCTCTCAAAATGTGTTTTTGAGAAATGATACGTGCATGAAACTCAATATTTGCAGCAGAAGCTACTTTATTGGTCAGTTCGGTAATGAAATATGGACCACCAACTTTGGCCAATGTTCCGTTCGAACGGAGCATTTCGACGACAGTCAACATATCAATTGGTTGGCTTTTCTCAAATAACTTGAGCATTGCCTCATAAACCAATTTATGAGCTTCTTTATAAAAACTATCAGGTTTGAGAATATCAAGAACGGTAGAAATGGCGTCTTTGTCGAGCATCAGTGCACCAAGCACTGCTTCTTCGAGAGGGGTCGCTTGTGGTTGGATTTTTCCAGGCATAAAACCACTTTCTTGGTTGCGGTCATACGATCCAATTCCTTTTTTGGAAACTTTCCATTTTTGCTCAGCCATAGTAAATGCTTTAGGTTATAAAACCTTTTAATAATTTAAAAAATCAGGTTCAAATAGTTTCTCGTCCCTTTAATTCAGTCTTTCAAATTAAGACTATTGTATGTTCTGAACACTGATGAGCATTAGTTACTCGATACAAATCTACAAGTTAAAATTAAAACCATGCAACCACAAGTGTTTTGACAACAGAAGTTTTCTGTTTAGACGCCCTGTGGAGAATGTTGATAAACTGTGGAAAACCGCAAATCATTTTTCACGTATTGTTAAAATTGTTAATTGTATCTCGTAAACGGTTGTTTTTCAAGGGTAAACGGCATTTTATTTTTTTAAATATGAAAAATACGTTATTCACATTTTTTGTTGAAAACTTTTCAAAATCATTTTTTTTAAAGGCTATGGATTGAGAGACAAAATGATTTTACGCCAAAAATACCATTAAAAATTACTCAAAAAACAGAAAAATGGCATCCAAAATCTAATTATTCTGGATGCCATTTTTATAAAAAAATCTCTTGTATGTAATTATGTATAAGACAAAGATACATAATACTCGATTGAGAATCAATAAATTATTCGATATTCTGCAACTTGGTCGCTACCTCAGAAACCGTTTCTTTTTGCTCTTCTATTCTTGTTTTTGTTTCTTCTTGTGCTGCTTCATTGCGAGCGATGTCTTCTTCCGCTTCAATTATTTTCTTTTTGTACTTTTCAATGTCTTTCAAAAGTGACTCTTTCTTTTTGGCTAAATCTCTCAAGTCGCCTTCTACATTTTTTAGATTCTTTTCTTCCTGTTTCAATTCTGATTCGGTCATTTCTCTTCTAACGGAAGTTCCGAAACTTTGAAGTAACTGCTCTGCATCTTCATAAGAGTTAGGATATTCATCTGCATTCAAATAAGCTCCTTGGCCCATATCAAACCAAACGGTCATAGATACATTGTCGCCACTTTCATTGATTTGCGAATAAACATCGACCGTACCTGTTCCACTTATTGCAGCAATTTTGGCAGCAGCAGCCAAATCATCATCAGATTTTTTGACACTTTTTACTTTGCTATCATAATTTTTCATCAGGTCTTTCCACATATTTTTTACCGTTTTTACATTAGTATTCGGTAATAAAATAGTGAACCCATTTTGTGCTCCTTGGCTCATGTTTAGTACGCTTTGCGTTACTTTTGCTGCACTATAAGCATTCATGCTATTGCTACCTTTTTTCGATTTTTGAGCAATTAAAACCGAAAAACTCATCAAACAAACTGCAAATAATAAATTCCATTTTTTCATTGATCCATTTTTTTTATGTTAAAAAAAGGGTGATTGCTTAACATCAATCGTAGGTTTGACGTATAATTTTTGAACGTGGTTACAAATCAAATTCCCGCCAAACTTGCATCATTTTTGTAATATGATGTCAGAACCACTTTGCTAAGTTAAACAATAAGTTTAGAATACACTCAATCACACATGTTTAGAAAACTTCCGATTTTCCTTCTAATTATTTGTGCAACAACCCTTTCTGCACAGAAGAAACTATTCAATAAGGCCAATGATTTGTTCAAAAATGGAGAGTATGGCAATGCCATTCCATTGTATGAAGAGATTTTACAAAATAGAGATGGTATCACGACCAAGTCTAAATTGGCGTATTGTTATCGTATGAATAATCGTCTTACTGATGCTGAAAAATTATACGCTGAAGTCGTGCAGCACAAACGAGCACGCACGGAGACTTTTCTATACTACGGCGAGGCCTTAATGAGCAATGAAAAGTATGCTGAAGCTAAAAAATGGTTTCAAAAATACGCTGAAGAAGAACCAGATGACCCGCAGGCATCAGTAATGATCAGAGCATGTGATGAAGTTCAAAATATTGAACCTTATTTCAAAAATGCAGAACTCATCATCTTTCCTGAAAACTCGGAAGCAGATGATAATTCCCCCGTTTTTTGGAACAATGGAGTCGTTTTTACCTCTGATAGAAATAGTGGGGCAAAGTTGCTAAAAGAAAAAGCAGGCGCCACTGGCCGTGATTATTTGAATATCTATTTTAGTAAAGAAAGGGCAGATTCTACTTCCACCTTTACAAAGCCTTCCACGCTTTCCTCTAAACTGAGTGAGTTAAATAAAAACAGTGGAAACACTTCCTTTTCTTTTGATTCGACGAAAGTCTTCTTTACAAAAAACAGTAATTTGCTCAACCGCAAAAGTGCCTACAATTTGCAATTGTTTAGTGCTGATGTTTCGGGTGATAATTTTAAAAAGGTCAAAAAACTGAACTTTTGTTCAGGTGATTTGAATTATATGCACCCTGCCATTTCAGTGGATGGTAATCGGTTATTTTTTACCTCAGATAAACCAGGTGGAGAAGGTGGAACTGACCTTTACGTTTCGTATCGCGATAATGAAAAATGGGGCATCCCCAAAAACTTAGGAGAAATCGTAAATACCCCAGGTAACGAGGGTTTTCCATACATGGATGAGAAAGGAAATCTTTTCTTTTGTTCGAAAGGGCATGTTGGTTTTGGTGGCTTCGATATTTTCGTAACCCGTCAGGATGCAGAAGGCAATTGGAAAAAACCAACCAATCTCGGACGTCCAATCAATAGTCCACTCGATGATATTTCAATTTCTTTAGAAAGGGGAGGGCGACGTGGCCTTTTCACTTCTTCTCGAATGGGAGGTGATGATGATATTTTTCTGATTTATTTTGATAATGGGATGAGTACTAATTTGGTTGATTGAGAAGATTGAGTTTATTTAGACGCTTCGAGTACCGCTTCAATTTGAGATTGATTTTTTCATTTACACCTGAGATTTCAGGAATTTTATATAGCTATTAAGCATTTTATGAATTTCGTCAATCTTAGCTTTTAAAGATTTTAGTTGCTCTTTTTCTATGTAGTTGCAATCGTAGGCACAGATGAGGTGATCAAGTGTTTCAATTAATTCGCCCCTTGCGACTCGGCATGATTGGATGTTTTCTTTATGATAAAATTTACCATGTCCTTCTGCTATGTTGGCTGTTATTGACCTTGAAGAACGAATGATTTGATCGGCCAATCGATACTTTTCTTCTTTTGGAAGTTTTTCGACAAGCTTAAAAATTTCGTTTCTAAAAACTCTACTTTTTTGCCAGACTTTTAGTTCAGTGATTGGTTCGTATTTTCCCATAGTTTCTTGATTTAATTCTGAAATTACGAAACAAAACCCAAAATTCCAGTAAAAACTAAATCAACTAAATCAACTAAATCAACTAAATCAACTAAATCAACTAAATCAACTAAATCAACTAAATCAACTAAATCAACTAAATCAACTAAATCAACTTTTTTTCTCAAGTACTCCTGCTCCAAACAAAGCAAAATCATACTTCACAGGATCACTCGGATCAAACTTTCGAAGCTCTTCAGTGAGTTCTAAGACCGTTTTCCAGTCTGTTTGCTTACGTTTGATAAGGCCGAGATTTCTTCCAACTCTATCCACATGCACGTCAAGGGGAATGAGTAATTGACTTGGTTTTATTTTTTTCCAAATACCGAAATCGACTCCTTTATTATCGTTTCTAACCATCCACCTCAAAAACATGTTGAGGCGTTTGCAAGTTGATTTTCTGACGGGAGTGGCGATGTGTTTTCTGGTGCGTTGAGGCGCATCTGGCAAGGAAAAGAACAACTCATGAAAATGTGCTAAACCATTCTCAGTCGTAACATCATCAGCCTTTATTCCATCTGAGAAAGCTGATTCCAGTGATTTATTTTTTTTATAAAAAGAAGAAAGGAACTCTAAAAAATAGAGCGTATCTGTTGCCTGAAAAGTACGATGCTTGAAATTCAGAAATTTCTTGCGGTCAATTTCTTCGTGATTGACCATAAAGTCATGTGGTGCGCCATCCATCAACTCAATCAATTCACGACCTTTGTTGATGATGGTTTTGCGTTGTCCCCAAGCCAACATCGCTACCCAAAAACCGATAATTTCAATATCCTGTTTTTTTGAAAATTGGTGTGGTAACGCTATCGGATCATCCTGAATGAAGTCAGGACGGTTGAACTTTGTCACATTACTGTCAAGAAATTTCTGAATGTCTGTTGGCATTCAATTAATTGTATTTAGAACCCCAAACAAGCCTGAAATAATCGTTACGTTTGCGCTACTCGACTCACAGTTTTTCAAGTATTATTTTTAATACTCATAACTTAAAGCCTCCTACAAATTATGACAGCAACTTTAACTTATACAATTCTGTTAGCGGTAATCTATGTTGCCCGCAAGGCCTATTTGTTGATCGATTTCGATAAATTCTTTTCTTAACCTTGAACCGGTGCTTCGCCTGGCACATCTCCAAAGTTCATTTTGAACCCAATTCTTTGATTTGGTTCTTGCTGCACATCATCATCGTAATCTTCCCACATCGTTACTTCCTGAATGAGCATCTCCAAATGACGGAGCACAAAAGGATCTTTTAATTCTTCTGGTCTATAAATTCCAATTGTTTTTGGTGGTTGTGGTTGACCATAACCTTCGATAAAAGGCATGTTCAATAACACTAAAATTTTACCATTAAACAATTGTTGATAAACCAAAGAGCCGTTATGCTTAATCGTTTCACGACGAATATTGTTTGCTACTTCTTGGCTCATTCCGCTTTTCACATCACCCAAAGATAATACGATCGCTTCTAGATTGACCATTTCACTTTTTTCCTCTATTCCAACTTCCAATCCTACATCATCACAGATGTCTCCCAATTGTTTTTTGATAGATTTTTTGAGCTTAGGCCACGCCTTGCGATACTTTTGTGTGTTTTCTAAGATTTCTTTATAGTGAGCTACTTTTTTAGCCAAATTTGCACATTCTGGTTTCATCTCAAGTATATTTTTATTTTTTAAGAGTGAGGCGAAAGGAGTGAACACTCCAATACCGATTTAATTAATTTTAAGGCGCAATTTATAAAAGAGTTTAGCTTATTATGAAAAAGTCTTTTTAAAAAGTCCTGAACTATGCTTTTGAGTGCGAAAAGGAAGCCAAAAATGTTGAAGGTGTGAGCGTTTGATTTGGTTAATTATCCTTATCAGTATAAGCGGTTAAATTTTATTAAAAACCAAATAACAGGTGTGATTCTGCTCGAATTTTTTGTTTTATATCTTTCCATTTTACATTTACCCCTAACTGATTTAGATCTTCATCTTCATTAGCATCTGCAAAATAAGTCAAACTTCTCGCTGCGATGAATTCATTTCCATCTGAATATTTACGATTATAAAATTCAAATAATTCTTTGAGGGTAAACTTTTCGAGTAAACAATAAAGGTCAAAAAAGTCTCTTTTTTTTCCGCGACCTGTAATCGCTGCTATTTTCATTGCAGCAATGTCAGGGAGATTGACCAACCGAATTCCGTCAATGATGTTAATATCTGAAATAAGAGGATAGTTATAGTTTACAAAATCGACTTTAATTCCTTTTACGTTTAAAACTATGATATTTTTTGTTTCATGCATAAGTTTCACTGGCGAAAACTCGGTCAATTCATCAAGGATTTCTTGTTTTTCGAAAGGTCTTTTTCCGAAAAAGTCTAAATCTACAGAAAGGCGATGACCTATTTGAAGTGCTAGTGAAGTGCCTCCCGCTAAGTTAAAATCTTTTAAAACAGGGTTAGTCATTAAAGACTTTAAGAGCCCCAATGTTTCGGGGAGGATTGAGCCATTTTGTAACATCGAAATTCTTCTTTTGGAATATTTAAAATCAAACTCAAAAAACTCAGCGTTTTATTATCAAGATAACGCTCTTGAAGCATTTCCTTTTCTATGATTTCTCTGCCATAATAAGCCTTGATTGCATTCCAATCATCAATAGTGCCGTACATCATTACCCGTGCAATGACATATCGGGCTTTTTTATCCCAATCTATAGAATCATAATCCGTATCCCAGAAAATTACTTTTGAAAGGTTCATGTAGCAAATTTAAACCAAATCATCCAATAATCCATCTTCCACCAAATTAGGAACCGTCACCTGCATCTGCGGATAAACTTCCATCGCACGTTTAATGGTATCCATCGCTTCTTTGTTGCGGGCCCATGAGCGACGAGCGATACCATTATTCACATCCCAAAAAAGCATAGATTGAAGGCGTCGTTCAGCGTCAGCAGTACCGTCGATTAACATGCCGAAACCACCGTTGATGACTTCTCCCCAACCAACGCCACCACCATTGTGAATACTCACCCAAGTCGCGCCTCGGAAACTATCCCCAATCACATTATGAATGGCCATGTCGGCTGTGAAGCGAGAGCCATCATAAATATTTGCCGTTTCCCGGAAAGGGGAATCTGTACCTGAGACATCATGGTGATCGCGACCCAGAACAACTGGAGCAGACAATCTGCCATCCGCAATCGCATCATTAAAAGCTTTGGCAATTTTCATACGACCCTCCGCGTCTGCATACAGGATTCTTGATTTTGAACCAACGATAGGTAAGTTTTTATCGGCTGCATCTATCCATGTTATATTGTCTTTGAGTTGCGATTGAATGTCTTCGGGAGCAGTTTTGAGCATTTCGCGGAGAACATCGCCAGCGATTTTATCAGTCAAATCCAAATCCTTTTTATCACCAGAAGTACAGACCCAACGGAATGGCCCGAATCCATAATCAAAACACATTGGTCCCATAATGTCCTCGACATAACTTGGATATTTGAAAATACCTTCTTCTTTATTTTTCCAAATATCAGCATCTGCCTCTCCTGCTTCTTTCAAAAACGCATTTCCATAATCCCAAAAATACATGCCCTGCTCACAGAGGGTATTGATGGCATTTACATGACGGCGCAAAGTGGAGCGCACCTCATCCATAAATTTTTCTTTGTTTGTCAATAGCAGTTTTTCTGCTTCCGCGAAACTGTAGCCAACTGGGCAGTAGCCAAGGTCATCAATATTATGCAAGGAAGTTTGATCAGAACCTAATTCGATGTGGATATTGCGCTCGACGATTCGTTCCCAAAGTTCCACGATGTTTCCGTCGTGAACGAGTGCGATAGCTTCTTTATTAGAACGACATTCCTCAATTCGGTCAATGAGTTGATCGATGTCTTGATAAACATTCTCGGCTTTGATGTAGCCATCCGTTACGCGTTGCTGAATCGCATCAGGATCAATTTCTGAAATCACACCCACTGCGCCAGTAATCACTGCCGCTCCCGCCTGTGCGCCAGACATGCCGCCGAGGCCAGACGTGATGTAAACATTTCCTGCTAAATTATCACCAAGTCCTTTTTTTCTACCTGCATTCAACAGTGTAATCGTAGTCCCATGCACAATCCCTTGTGGGCCGATATACATGTACGAGCCCGCGGTCATTTGGCCATATTGCGTGACACCGAGTGCATTGTATTTATTCCAATCGTTTTTGGTGGAGTAATTCGGAATCATCATTCCATTCGTAACGACGACTCTTGGCGCATCTTTGTGAGAAGGAAATAGACCGAGCGGATGACCAGAATACATGACAAGGGTTTGCTCATCTGTCATTTTGGAGAGGTACTGCATGGTGAGCAGATATTGTCCCCAATTTTGAAAAACAGCTCCATTTCCACCATAAGTAATCAATTCATGTGGATGTTTGGCGACTTTTGGATCTAAGTTGTTTTGAATCATCAGCATGATAGCCGCAGCCTGTGTGCTTTTATGCGGATATTCATCAATTGGTCGCGCATACATATCGTATTGAGGACGGAAGCGGTGCATGTAAACTCTTCCGTAAGTATTCAGCTCGTTCATAAATTCAGGCGCTAAAACGGAATGATGTTTTGCATCAAAGTATCGAAGCGCATTTCTAATGGCCAATTTCTTTTCTTTTGTAGTCAAAACGCCCTCAATTACTCGTCGAGGAGCATGACTTACAGTTGGATCGAGTGGCTCAAGTGTAGGTAGGTTTTTAGGAATTCCTATTAAAATTTCTTCTTGAAAATTATTCATCAAAGTTGATTGTTTGATTGTTAATTGATGTGCATGATTTTTTATTAATAAAAATCATTCAACTACCTCAATATCAATGGATTGTGAGAAAAATTGAAGTATTCCTTTTGTATTGGAACCTTCTGATTTTTGCTCGAAAATTTGGGTGCGAATTAGGTAAACTTCATTGTTCCCGACAGGTAACATCGACAACTGCTCCTTGTTGAGAGAAATCGGTTTTTCAATCGAAATATTACCTAATTTCAACTCAGCAGTTTCGTTTTTCTCGTTTGTAAAAATGAAACTGATTTTTTCGTTTGCCGAAAGTGAATTGCCTGCTATCTTTAGACTTGCTCCTTCTCCTTTTTTAATAATTTTTGAAAAAGAAAAAGAATCCACTGTTGATAAATTCAGAGCAATACTTTTTGGCTGTTGCTCCTTGTTCCAAAATCGAATCTCATATTTAGGTGCTAATGTATGCTTTTCAAGATCGATTCGGTAACGGGTGTGGTTTGTATTCAAACTTTTTCCTTTCATCGGACGGTTGGCAAAAGTCACGTTATCGAAACGTAGAATTGTATTCCCACTATCTCCTTTCATAAAGAGGGTCGCTTCTGCTGATAGCTCTTTTTTGTCCGCTAAATATCTAATGTAAATTTCAGCATTGGTGGTCTCGACAGCTTTTTGGGTCTCTTGTTGGCAACTCACAATTATGGCAGCAAAAATTAAAAGAACTGGCCAAAATAATCGAAGACGATTTTTTAGAAATTCGTTTTTGGTAAATATCTGACATCTTAAGTACATAGTAACGAGTTTGTTGATGTTGAAATAAAGGTTTAGGAAACTGACTTTTAAATCGGTATTCTTTCGGTATTAACTAAATTATAAAGACTTTTCAAAGAGAATAGATAAAAGTAAGAATCTGACTTTTGAAAGAAAGATGGCCTAATAAAAGGAAGTTTTTAAAATAAATTTGAAAACAAATAAAATTGCTCTTTTGATAATTCTGAAAAAGTGGATAAAAAAAAGGTGTCATGGTATAGACATGCTAAATTTTAAATTTCTTGACACAAGGTAATTTCAGTATTATTGCGCGATTTACAAGACGCATTAAATTTCAATTCGAAGATACCGCTTACATTAAGCTTTTTTTCGAAGAACCATTTTAAATAAAATTAACTAAATAAAAACTGGATTTATGGTACGTAATTTACTCTTACTTGCGATGCTCTGTTTGGTTTCTACCGTCATGGTAGCACAAACCTCACTCACCGGTAAAGTAACCGATGAAGAGACTGGAGAACCAATTCTTTTTGGTACAGTATCGCTTTACAAGGATGGGTCATTGGTAACAGGAACCGACACAGATCTCGATGGTTTCTACAATTTTCCTAATATCGACCCAGGAACTTACGATGTCGAAGTTTCTTACGTTGGATATGCCCCTGCAAGGAAAACGGGCATCCAAGTGAATGGTGGTCAAGCCAATAAAGCTGATGTTACCCTCGGGACAGGTGGTGGTATCGATCTAGACGTTGTTGTTGTCACGGAATACAAAGTTCCTTTAGTGGAACAGGATAAGACTACTTCGGGTGGAGTATTGACGGCAGAACAATTGAAAAAATTACCAACTCGTAATATTGGTGCGATTGCGGCCAATGTGGCGGGGGTTTCTTCTGGAGATGAGGGGGACGCTCTTTATATGAAAGGTTCGAGAAGTGCTTCTACCTTTTATATGGTAGATGGTATTCGTGTTCAAGGTAATTTGATCCCTGAATCTGAGATTGAACAAATTCAAATTGTAACGGGTGGTATCGAAGCACAATATGGTGATGTAACAGGTGGTTTGATCAACATTACCACCAAAGGTCCTTCCAGTAAGTTTTCAGGTTCGGTTGAAGCGGAGACTTCTGAGTTTTTGGACCCATATCGCAATAGCTTGATTGGAGGTAGTATCAGTGGACCAATCCTTACCAAAAAGAGGGAAGATGGAACTATCGAACGCTCAATATTAGGTTTCCGTCTTTCTGGTCGTTATACCTATAGATATGATGATGACCCTCCGGGCATTCCTGTTTATAGAGTAACTGATGAAAAATTGGCGGAATTGGAAGCAAATCCAGTTATCAGTCTTGGAGAAAGCGGTCGAGTAGTTTCTGCTGAAGAATTGGTTGGCCCAGATGATGTGCAAGCATTAGACGCCAAGCCTTTCGAAAATAGAAATATCGTCAACTTAACTGCTAAATTAGATGCAAGGTTGAGTGATGCGATTGACGTAACCTTAACAGGTTCTTATGTTGAAAATAAGGATCGTTTCACACCTGGTAGTAGAGATGATTGGAGAGTTTTCAATAGCCACAACAATCCGTTTCGTACGGATACAGATTATCGCGGGAATTTCCGTTTTCGCCACAGATTAGGAAAACAAACTTCTGGCGGTAGTGACGAAGAAAGAGCGTCAAGTTCTCCTATTCAAAACTTCTCATATATTGTTCAGTTAGGATTTGAGCGTAATTATGAAGATATAGAAGACGTTAGACATGAGGATCGTCTATTTGATTATGGATATATAGGTAGATGGGATTATGAATGGAGACCATCTTTCGATTTTGAAAATACAGCAAACGGTTTGGTTGCAACTCAATCAGATTATACGCCCAATTTCTTAGGTTATACACCTGGTTCAGTTAATCCAATCTTAGCAGCTTATAACAATAACTCAGATTTGACAGATGACTTAGACATCATTGCAAGAAATGGTCAAGTATCAAATCAATTTGATAGAAGTTATGAGTACCACAGAAATGTTGGTTGGGTTTATGACTTTTTCCGTAAACAAGAGGAGGATACAAGAACGCTTAATTTAACAGGTAACTTTGATTTCAAACCTGGTGGATCTTCTAAGTCTGGTGTTCATAATTTCCAGTTTGGTCTAATGTACGAGGAGAGCATCCAAAGACAATTTGATGTAGATCCCTTCGAATTGTGGCAAGTTGCTGATCAGCAAGTAAATCGTCATATTTTGGGTGTTGATACTTCTAATGTTATCGGTCAAACAAGATTACCAATAGGTGTTGCAGATACAATTGATGTAGATCTTTACGGTACTTTATTGGATACAGACGCATTCAGTGGTAACCGTTTCTACAGAAAAGTAAGAGAATTGACAGGTCAAGGAATTGGCGAATATGTAAATGTTCATGAATTGACACCTGATCAAATGAGCCTTGGATTGTTCAGCGCACAGGAGTTGACCGATAGAGATTACTTGAATTACTACGGATACGATTATACTGGAAATAAATTTGACGGTACGTTTGAAGATTTCTTTACGGCACGCGACGAGGACGGTATTCGTACTTTCCCTAATGCGCCAAACCGACCGATTTACACTTCAGCTTACATCCAAGATAAGTTTACTTTCAAGGATATCATCTTTCGTTTAGGAGTACGTGTTGACCGTTTTGATGCCAATACCAAAGTGTTGAAAGACCCTTATTCATTATACGAGATTATTGGAGCAGAAGATTTTCACAATAATCCAGAATTTGCAGCGGGCGAACGCCCAGGTAATATCGGTGAGGACTTTAAAGTATATGTTTCATCTGATGATGGTACTGAGATTAAAGCATACCGTGATGGTGACCAATGGTATAGAGCAAACGGAACACCTGTTAACAGTGGAAGTTTGATTTTCGATAGTGGAAGTTTAGTATTTCCTAAATTGAAAGATGTCAACGCTCGTACCAATACAAGTTACATCAAAAGTGAAGAATTTGATTTAGATGCATCTTTTAAAGATTATGAAGTTCAGGTAAACTTTATGCCACGTTTGGCATTCTCGTTCCCGATTTCTGATGATGCGAACTTCTTTGCACACTACGATATTTTGGTTCAAAGACCAGCATCAAACAATATCGTTACTGCTAAAGATTACTTCTACTTCGCTGAGAATTTTGAGAATGGAAGAAGAAATGTTCCTAAGAACAACGCAAATCTACTTCCTGAAAAAACGATTGATTATGAGGTTGGATTCCAACAAAAATTGACCAACTCGTCCGCATTGAAAGTAGCAGCTTATTACAAAGAAATGCGTAATTTGATTCAGCGTAGAATTTTCCAATTTGTGAATACACTGAACTCTTACGAAACTTATGATAATCAAGACTTTGGTACAGTAAAAGGATTTACTTTTCAATATGACTTGAGAAGAACAGGTAACGTATCAGGTTTGATTGGATATACTTTGCAATTTGCAGATGGTACAGGTTCTGATCCTAACTCAAGTTCAGGATTATCTTCAAGAGAAAACTTGAGAACATTATTCCCACTGAGTTTTGATGAGCGTCACAGATTGAACGCTTCTCTTGATTACAGATATCAGTCCGGTAAAAAATATAATGGACCATCTATTTCAGGTGTGGATATTTTTGCAAATACTGGTGTGAACTTACAAGCAGTAATGGTTTCTGGTCGTCCGTTTACGGCAAAATCAGTACCTGCTGAGTTTGATGGTGATGGTACGATTGGCGCTATCAATGGCGCACGTCTTCCATGGAATACAACATTGAATTTAAGAGTTGATAAAGACTTCAAAGTTGGAGGACCAAAAGGTGTTAATGTAAATGCTTACTTGCGGGTTTCTAACTTGTTGAACAAACTTAACTGGAGAAACTTATACAGAGCAACTGCATCTCCTGAAAATGATGGATTTTTACAGTCATCAAGAGGAGCATCTGTTATCAATAGTTTGAACGCTTCTAATAGAAATCTGGATAATTTCTTCGCTTCTTATCAGTGGAGATTACTAAATCCTGATTTTTACAGTCAGCCAAGAAGAATCTTTTTAGGTCTATCCTTCGGATTCTAATTTTCTTTCATAAAGAAGTCTTAAATATGCTTTTAAGGCTTCTTTATGAAACCTGATTTTTGAAAAAAACTGGTTTCATAGAGAAAGAAAATATTTCAATATTTGAACATTAAAAATAATTATTAAAACAAAATAAATGGTCGTTATGAATAAGATTAGACTATTTCTTTTTGGACTATTAAGTTTGGGTATGGTGCAAGTTGCACTCGCCCACGTTGGTCCCGGCAATAAAAAAGCCGATACAAGAAGAACCGTCCAATTTAGAGGCGGTGATTGCGCAGCCGCAACAAAACAAATTGATCAGGAAATCAACAACGTACGTGCTCGTCTTTTGAATGGGGGTGACGTATGGTGGGATACCGATGATGGTCGATACATTGTACCAAAAGTACCGCCAGGACAACCTGAGGTTTCTTCACTTTTTGCAGGAGCTGTTTGGATTGGAGGTATTGATCCAGGTGGTAGTTTGAAATTGGCTGCAAAAGCGTATGGTTCTGGCTCTGGTCAAACGGATTTTTATCCTGGACCATTGAATCAATTCACTGGTACAACAGACAAAGTGACTTGTGCCAATTGGGATAGATTTTTCAAAGTATTAGCTTCAGAAATTGAAGAGCATTTAGCTTTGGTTGCAAGAGCTGAAAAAGGTGACATCGTCTATACAGATGATATGATTCCAGCAGGTGTGAAAGGTTGGCCTGCAAAAGGCAACCCATACTTCTTGGATGTTTATAATTTTGAATTGCCTTCTACTGGCCAAGGTTTGGCTGGTTACTTCGATGCAGAACCTTCTAATGGTATTTATGACCCATTAGATGGTGATTTTCCTGTTATTGAAATTATCGGGTGTACCGATTACTCAATAGAAGGAATTGACCCACAGTTTCCAGATGAAATGATTTTCTGGGTTTATAATGATGCAGGTGGTGTACACACTGAATCGCTTGCAGATCCAATTCAAATGGAAATTCAAGTTCAGACGTTTGCCTATGCTACCAATGATGCCATCAATAATATGACCTTCCAACGTTATAAATTGATTAACCGTGCGGTAGAGGATATTCGTGATTGTTATTTCGCGATGTGGGCAGATCCAGATTTGGGTTGTTACACAGATGATTATATTGGTTGTGATACCACACGTTCATTGATGATTGTTTACAATCAAGATGCGGTAGATGGTCAGACAGGATCGACCTGTCCTGGTGGTGTCAATACTTATGGTTCAAATGTTCCAATTTTAGGTATTGATTACTTCCGTGGTCCTAAAGGAGAAGGCTCTAATCCACTAAGAGACTCTGCAGGAAACGTACTTGTTGACAGTTTAACACTCGATACTATCTTCGAAACCATCGAGTTAGGAATGTCTTCTTTTACATATTACAATAATCCAACTGTTGGTACATGGCCAGGTGGTACAACTGACCCTCAGACGGCTGATGAGTACTACAACTATATTACTGGTCGCTGGCGTGATGGATCTTCTTACCAATTTGGTGGAAGTGGATACCAAACAGGTGGAGTTGATATTGATTTCGCATTCACTGGAGCGCCTGATGATGTGTCAGATTGGTCAATGTGTACTGCTGGCTTAGGTGAAGGTGATAGACGTACTTTGCAAGCAACTGGACCTTTCAAATTGAAGCCAGGTGATGTAAATGAGTTGATTGTTGGAGTAGTATGGTTACCAGAGCAAGAATATCCATGTCCTTCTATTGTAGAATTACAGAGTGCCGATGATATTGCGCAAGCATTATTCAACAACTGTTTTGATATTACAGACGGACCAGATGCGCCAGACGTAGATTGGTTAGAGTTGGATCGTGAAATTGTTGGTATTTTGACCAATGACGAAGAAACTTCAAATAACGCATTCGAAAAATACGAAGAAGTTGATTTGAAAGCACCAGACGGTGTTTCTGATGAAGAAAAAACTTATCGTTTTGAAGGATACAAAGTTTACCAGTTAGTTAATGGTAGTGTATCTGTAACAGACTTGAATGACCCAACTAAAGCAACCTTAGTTTATCAATCTGATGTTGATAATGAAATTGGTTTGATTTACAACTGGGAGTCAGTAGATAATCCAAATGCAAATCAAGATGATATTTGGGTTCCTGTTGAAAAAGTAGAAGTACCGAGTCCAAATGGTGGAATTCGT
>CALLVG010000219.1 GCA_938010715.1 uncultured Saprospiraceae bacterium | reverse complement strand
GAGCATGTTTTATTTGATATTTCGCGGGCAAAGATTTTGGGTGTAGAAAAGGTTGCCCTTTGATAAGGAACGCTCAAAAAATAAGTTCCCGATTTCAAAAAATTAATGAAGGAAAAGTGATTGATAATGAGGTTTTTCGAGCTAATTTTTTGAATTGAAGAGGGAAGTTAGTATTTGAGTAATACTAAGGAAGTTGTTTAAAAACTTATTGATTGACTAAAAGTGGCAAATTTTATCCTGAATTGCGTTAAAAATACTCGTCGATACTAAGGCATCGACTGCGGTTTTTGCCTTATTCAGAATAAAATTCTCTCACTTTCTCGAAATCATGAATTCTTAAAGAACTTCACGACAAGTTAATTCCTTTTTTATCCATCTTTTTAATTACCTGAAATAAGTATGTACTTTAGATCGATTAAGTGATTTTTACTCATTTTTAAATAAAAAATAATGAAATTTCTACCATTTTTATCAATTATCCTTTTTGGATTGATAATTTCGGCCACTGCTTGTGGAGGCGAAAGTACCGCTAAAACAGAAGCACGCGAAGCGATTCAAAATGCAGCGCCTGCTGCAAATACAACTCAACAAGCACCGACAACCAATAATGCGGCACCTCCTCCTCGTCCGGCAGAACCTGCTCAAAACGACAAAGGTGTTTGGCACTTTACCTGTGCTAAAGGATGTGCTGGCGGTGGCGGATCTGCTGCTGATAAATGTGCTGGATGTGGTGGCGATTTAGCGCATAATCAAGCGTATCACGCGCAGTAATTTTAGCTTTTATAAGAATCAAGTTCAATAGATTTTATTCTAATGATTTAATTGAACTTGGTTCTTAGAGCTTGTTTGAATTTCCCTTAATTTGGCTGCAAGCGGTAAATTTCATTCTGAATTTTCCCGATGTAAAATCGGGACACGCGTTAAAAAGCCTTTGATGCTCTGGCATCAAGCAAACCCAGGATGCCAAGGCATCGCCTACGTTTTTTGCCTCATTCAAAATAAAATTTTCTCGCTTTCGCTCAATCATGGAATTTTAAACAAGTTCTTAAGCAACTTCTGCAGAACCTTCTGCTTGTTTTTTCGTTTTTTGGAATAGGTTAATTTTTTTACTTAACTGAAATTCATAACAGATTTAATAACTAAGGAACATGTAAAGAATATTCAAACTGTATAAGTTATTTTTTACACGCTCCTAAGTGAAATTTCAAGAATAACTTACCCCAAATAACACGTCCTTTTTGCGTCTGAAGAAGTAGAAAAAAATGACTCCATAGCTACGGATATGAACTGATTTTTTCAATTCTTTACGCACAAAAATTTCTTCTCTTTTTGGAGTAACTTATTCTTGAGGCTTCACTGAACAAAAAGAGAATTAATGAAATTGCTACATTTTTTATCAATTACATGTTTTGCATTAATGCTTTTGATGACCTCTTGTGGAAGTGATTCAAATGCAAAAGAACAGGCGCGCCAAGCGTTGGGTGATACCAAAACCGCAACACAAACAGCCGAAGGTAGTGCAACTCAAAACTTCCATTATAAGTGTCCCAACGATTGTGTTGGCGGTGGAGGTGAAGGAGCTGGAAATTGCGCTGTTTGTGGTAGCCCATTGGTTCACAACAAAGATTTTCATAACGGTCAAGGGAATAGCTCGGATCACCCTGTAACTACTGTTACTGATCAAGGTGCAACAGTGACTCAGTATCCGGCAGGTACTCCTGCATCTGCTGGGATGATGCCGCCCTCAAAAGCAGACCAAGAACCTGCTCAAAACGCAAAAGGAGTTTGGCATTTTACCTGTGCAAAAGGATGTGCAGGTGGTGGTGGACTTGCTAGTGAAAAATGTGGAGGATGCGGTGGCCCATTGGCACACAATGCTGAATATCACGCAGAATAGATTGAATCTTGTTACCAATTACCAGTAGCCAGTTGGGTTTGTCCGAAACTGGCTACTGGTTTTTTTATTAGCAGTTTTCTACCATCTCTTTCAGCTTTTGATTCATGCTTTCAAAACCAGGTTTTCCAATTGTTTTGAAAACGTTGCTACCAAAAAATCATTGAAGATTTCGTCTTGTACTTTTTAAGTCTTTTGTTCAAAAATAATGCTTCTCTGCGGATTTTTCTTGTACCTATTCTTAGGAATAATTTCACCGTTCAAAGTTGAGCGAGAGGTGTTATTATTAGGATTTAGAATACATTTGACTTGGTACTCGATCATTTTTTCAAAAGGAAGTAGAAAACCCTCCGTCTCGCATTGCTCTACGTCACCTGCCTTAAGTAAATTTAAAACCGTATAGACAGACTCAATAGTACTAAGACAAAGCGGTGCGGGTTGCTGCTTGATAATAAATTTTGATGTTAGTTTATTATCAAAACTCACTCTTTTCAGATTTTGCAAGTTCTTACTCAGTTTAAGCATTTTACGGGCACAAGGCCATGTACCATCTAGAATGAAGATATTTGGATTATCACCCATAAATGAAATTACTTCTGAACTTTTTCTTACCGATAAGTTGAAATTTTCTTTTCCTGGATAAAGTAAAAAAGAGTTACTTCTTTTATTATTCAGTATTTCATTTACACGTGCATTGTTGGTGAAGTCGATACCAACTATAATTTCAGAATTTTTAAGTTGAAGCTTCGTCATGTGTCCCGTTCCGTTTCTTTCTTTTTTGTACTCTTTCGGGTGCATTAGAATAATAAAACGAGTCTTAGTATAGATCGGATTAGTATGTTTACAAATACAGGAGCTTGAAGGCCTCATGCATTTGTAACATTTGATTCGTGTATTTTTTGTTTGCAAATTGAATATCTCTTTATTTTTCTAATTGGTAACGTAATAGTACTCACAACAGATGCGTAAAGACAACCTATCTGTAAATAGGTCTTAAGTTAAATTTTTTATTAATTAAATAACTGATTATCAGTGTTTTATGAAATTAAAATGCCATTAGAAATTAATCAATTTGTAAATAAAAAAAGGTGTGGTTTTAAATATAAAAAATCATAAATTGATAGTCTTTTATCTTCAATAATTTCCACCCTTCAACTCTATTTTATATCAAAACGAAGGTCTTTCAATTTCCTGGGAGCACGTTCTCCAGCACAAATACATTTGATTTGTTCGAAGACATAAACGTCACCTGCTTTTGCACTTTTGACCAGTTTCAAAGTTGATTGTTCGTATCGACCACCTTTATTCAATTTTGATTTTAAATTTTTGGTGTCTGGATTTTTAGTTAGAATGAAACTTTGAATACGACACTTTCCTTGTTTTACTTCTTTGGTTGGACTTGGCACGACTGCCAACAAACCCGCTTCTGCTTTAAAAGCAGAACTACGAACTTTGGAAGTTTGCTGTCTTCCAAGTCTGGCAACAGGAAGCGGAATGCCTTTGACTTTGAAAGTGTAATTGATGGTTTTATTTCCAACCCGAATGTAAGCAGGGAAATCATCTATTTTTCTTAGTGGTTTGAGGATGTAACTACCATCCTCTTGTTTTCTAAATTCAACTTCTTTGGCAGTAAGATGTAAATCAATTTTGGTAGGATCGACGCCCTCGTAGGTGATTTTTACCACATTTTGAACACCTGCCATCAAAGCACGATTTTTAATATCATTTACATAAACGGTAAATGGCTTTTTCTTTTTGACTTTCTTTTTCTTTGTAACTGGTTCTGCGTACTCTTCTTCTTCCTCGTCTTCCATTGTCGTATCTACATACCCGTCCTCTTCTTCCTCTTCCTCATCCACATCGTCATATTCTATTCTTTTTCTCTTTTTCTTGTAGGATGGTTTTTTCACTGGAGGAGCTGGTGCAGTTGCTACTTCTGATGCAGCTGATGAAGAAGTTTCTTCCTCTTCGTCAAAAGGACAGGTTTCTACATCTGCGTAATGGATTGAATAGACCACATCAGTAATGACCCAATCTCTCCCTTTTTTAACCAAATTCCATTTCTTATGTCCCCATTGCTTCATGGTTCTACCACTATGAGCGGAATAATCGAAAGAGATACTCCCCACATTGCCATCTGAATTGGTTTTGATGTTGTATATTTTTTCGAGTTGTTTTTGCTCAGCATCAATAATGGAATTGATAAAGTACTTGTGATCAGTGACATCAATTCCGTTTGGTTTGGAGTATCCTTTTTTTACCGAAGCTGCGGACTCGGTAGATAGCACGCCAACAAATGGTACTGACTTTGAAAAAAATAAATCATTAAACTGATCTTCATCGCTGGTAGCAATGGCTTGTTTGTATTCTTTCACAACTCGCTTCAGGGCAGCGCGCTCTGTAGATGATTTGCTTTGACCAAAAAGAAATATACTTGATATTGAAAATATTAGAACCAGAAAACCTTTCATATTGAGTGAGTTTTTTTTTACAAAAAAAAGTAGGAAACACAAAGGTAAACTAAGTAGTATGACAAAATTATGTTAGAAAAAATTTTTGAGCTATTTTTCATCAATCAAGGCATTTTTTTTTTGCATATCTGTTGATACGGAACTAAAAAATTACGAAGAATGGCAGAAAAAGAGCCGAAAAGTTATTAAGCTAATTCTGTCAGACTACTTGTGTGTGATCAAGTCTATTATTATTTCATTTACTCTTAATTTTTGTTTAAGTAAAGTTGAAATAAAAAAAATCGAGTATAAAGTGAGTTGTTTTTCCATCACACGAGGTAAAAAAAACGCAGAAAATGCCTTAATATTGGCGAGGCTTTTTTCTCGTGTATTCACAATTGAAGAAGTACCCTTATGAAAACAATTCTTGTGTAAAAAAATTATTCGTTCAAATTCCAATCATAATCCAAATAATCGATATCTGTTTTAGGATTAATTTTTACTTCTGAATATTGATTGATAAAATCTCTCAGACTTTTTCCGTTTTTGGTGAAGTCTCCTTTGAACCAAGAGAAAAGTTTAGAAATTTGTGCTCGCTCAGGAGTAATTTTATTTTTAACTGGATTGTTCAAAAAGTATTTTGCCTGATCGGTCAATTGTGCTTCCAATTTATCGGCAGTGTAGGCTTCGTTACGTAGGCGAGGGCAGGAGACAGAAGCACAATTCAATGCAAAATGCACCCGTGGTTCTTCAAAACGAGGACGGACGATTCCATGCTCGATATTATTCAAGTCATAGGTTTCATTTTCGATTTTAATAAACTTGATATCCCAAACTGTATTGACGAATGGAATACCATTTTTTATATCTTTTATACTTTTTTGAGGGTAATTTCGAGCGACTATTTGCACCGTAAAGGCATTATACGCATTGAGCCAATAAGCCAACCTTTCTTGGCGATTCCAATTGGAATCGTTTGGGTGAGAGCTACTTAAAATAGCTAAATACTCATTGAATCGAACGCTATCTTTTACAAATCCTTTGTAATCAACCTTTCCTTCTTCGGTTACATATTTTCCAACTAATTCATTCCATATCTCATGGGAAACAGGTTGGGAGGAAGATTGGATTTTTTTGACTGCGCAAGCAGTAATAAAAGCGGTCAATAAAAAGGCAACAATAATTGATTGGTAAAATTTCATGATTTCTTTATTTTGAAGATAGAATCTTAGTACAGGACAAAACATAAGTTTACTAGACTTTATTCTAAAAAATGTTGTAGAGCGGTTGATTGCTATTTTTTTGCCAATTGAGGCAAAAAATTTAAGGATCCGCCGCGGCGGATCGTTCAATTTTTTAACGAAAAGTGGTAAAAAAAGAGTGATTAAACGCATACAAGATATTTTGGAATAAAGTCTACTAAACTTCGCCTTAAATTAAAGGCTCGATTTTAAAAGGTTGATATCGGAAGTTACATTAAAATTTAGTAAACCTCCGATTCTAATTTTGTCCTGTACATAAAGATAGAATTTGAAAGATCATTGAATGTTCGTGAAAATGATGGA
>CALLVG010000218.1 GCA_938010715.1 uncultured Saprospiraceae bacterium | reverse complement strand
AATTCTTTAGATAAAATTCAATAATGTTAAATAAAATAGCTAGATGAACTCCGTTTTCAGGATCAGAGAGTTTTTTGCGTAGCTCTTTTAAAGCTAATCTTACTCTTGACTTGACCGTTCCTAAAGGAATGTCGAGCTCTTCGTGAACCTCCTTCATAGTGTATCCTTGAAAATAGACAAGGTCTATGATGGTTCTGTATTTTTCATCTATTGAGTTGATGACTTTTTCGAGTCCAACATCTTTAACTTTACCTGGAGTACTCCATGTAACATTGTATTTTTCTGTAGCATCAGTTGAGTCTGTTCGTTTTCTGGCTTTGAATACTGCTGAGCGCGTTTTGTCAATTGCGGTTCTACGCGCAATGTTTATCATCCAAGTATAAAGTTTTCCTTTTGTCTTGTCGTATTTATCTGAATTGCTCCAAATTTTAACAAAGGTATCTTGGATTACTTCTTGAGCATCCTCTTCATTCTTTAGAATACCGAGCACGACACCGTACAAATTTGCACCATAGTGTTTGTATGCTAAAGAAATTGCGCTACGATCTTTGGCCTGCAATAAACTGACAATCTTTTGTTCAATTTCAGTAGCGTTTTTCAAATAATTACTAATCAAAGTTGTTTTTTTTAATCTATCGAAAAATAAATGCGCTCTTGTTTTTTGTTTGTAAAATTTGAGTAAATCTACAACCATATTACTCATTTCCAAAATACTAAAAAAAAGGAGGTGGTTTTTCTTATTTCGTGGGATTGATTAAGAATACCTACCTCCGCTAATAGCAGTACAAAAATTCTTCAAATTAATTGGGGAAGTTGTTTAAAGTTGCTCAAGCGTTATCTTTTTGTTCTTTCTAAAAAAAGGTTACCCTTTATCAGGGCAACCATTCATTATTATGAGAAAATTAGAATTTATTCTGAAATAGTTTGTAGAGCACTGATTGTTTATTTTTTAACGAAAAATAGCGAAAAAAGAAGTATTCGATTGCACACGCAATATTTCAGAGTAATATCTATTATATTCCCAAAATTTTGGCATCTACAAAGAACTCAGAATCTACTTCGATTTTCACTTCTCTGTTGATGGTTTTGTCGCTGATAATATTCACTCGAAGGTTGAATGCATCCTTTTTGATATATTCAGCTAAGTTATTTTCTACGGTTGTCAGCGAAATATCTGCTCCAACATTATCTGGAATGTCTGTAATCTCCGCAATTTTAATTTCTGATAATCCTTCTGCTTCCATGAAAACTGAAATAGATTCCAAAAAATCAAAACGTTGGTCATCTGGACTGGTGATTTTCATGTCCAATCTTTCTAAGAGGATTTCTTCCACCAAATCTTTATTGGTATCATTTACCGCAAACTCTGATTCGGAATTGGTTTCCATGTCAGGGGTAAAAATGTCAAATGGAAGATTCAGTCCACCTGCTGGGCTAACCGTTACTTCTGATTTATAAGCTAAGTTGAATTGAGTAAATTCATCTACTTTTTTACAGTTTGAAAAAAGTAGAACTAAGACGAATAATGCAATAATTTTGTTCATCGGTATAATTTTTTTTTGATGTTTTTAATAAAGTCTAATGTGTCACTTTTGGCTTTTTAGGAGGCGGCAAGAAAATAATAAATTCCTGCCGCCTTATAAAACACCTAAAACCCTATTAGAATTTTTCTTTGTTTTAGTAAAATGGGACTGTCTCAGGAGCTTGGATATGTTCGATTTTCAAAAATCCCACACATTAGACTTTTAGAGGAAGCTCCGTCTGATAATATGAGGAGAAACGCATAAAAAAAACAATTTATTAACAATAAATTTTAAAAAACGAAACACCTGTTTTGAATTTAAGCTATCTTGAGTTGATTATCCAATTAAACAAAATCAAAAGCAGGTGTTCCATTGTATCTACGAATAGCGATCGGTTTTTGGATCAATTGATTTTAAATAAAAAGGAGCAAGACAGACAGATAAATATATGTATCTATCTTGCTTTCCCAACTCAATAGATTAAATTTTGTAAGCACAACAATTTTTATTCTGAAATTATTTGTATATAATCAAACAATTTATTTTCAAACTACTTTTCCCCGCTGTGAAATCGGGACACGCACTAAAAAAAAAGTCAATAATAGTCGTAGGTTATGGAGTCATTTTTTCTGTTTCCTAAACGCAAAAAGGACGAATTCTTTGAGGTGAGTTATTTTTGATACTTCACTTAGGTATTACTCAAAAAATAACTTCCCTCTTCAATTCAAAAAATTAGCTCGAAAAACCTCATTATCAATCGCTTTTCCTTCACTTATTTTTTGAAATCGGGAACTTATTTTTTGAGTGTTCCTTAGTATCAATAATTTGTTAGAATCAAGAAGATACTCATCAGAATACACCAGATGGAGAATCTATCTAGTTCTTTGCAAAATGTTTGAATTTGGTGCATAGAATTAATTTTAATTTTTAAAATAAGCTTTATTCTAAAATCAATGCTTATTTTTTTGCCTCAATTATTAGCGAAAAAAATAAGCATTGGAATCGCATAAAAATTATTTCAGAATGAAAACTAATTAGCAAGAGAGAAATTTCATTTTTCACACTTGCCAAAAAAAAAATTAGTGCTTGTTTTAAGGGGGCAATTCTTTAAACTCTTTTGTCAGTAATACTTACGAAGTAATGGAAGTATTTGGATCACCATGTACAAAAAAAAAGATGTAGAAGTTATCTACATCTTTTTCTTTGATACATTTATTTTTGTTAGTATTTTTAGTTTAAAGCATTGATTATCAGATTTTTAAGGTGTGTTTGTGTAGCACAAAAAAATATATATAATTGTTTTTTTAATTCTAAATGGTTGATAGTTTATGCGCTTCAACAACAAAAGTTGCCTCTAAAATTTCTGCTATTCTTTCAGCCGCTTTCCCATCCCACATAGGAGGAATAATGCCTTGTTTAGTCTCTCCATTCAGTATTGTCAAAACAGTTGATTCAATCTTTTCGACATTCAGATTTGGGATCAGCACATTGGTTCCAAGCTCAATGGTAACTGGTCGCTCAGTTGAATTTCGCAGAGTGATACAAGGGATTTGCAAATAAGTCGTTTCCTCTTGAATACCTCCCGAATCAGTGATAACCAATTTCGCATTCATCATCAGATTCAAAAACTCCAAATAGCCTTGTGGTTGTAAAATGGTCAAGTTTGAAATATTCTCCAAAACAGACAAAAGTCCAAAACCATCCAGCCGATTGGCCGTGCGTGGATGTAGCGGAAGGACAATTTTCTTATGTTTTCCGACGCTCTGAATGATGTCAACTATTTTCTGAAGACTCTCAAAATTGTCCACATTGGCAGGTCGGTGCATCGTCATCAAAACATAATCGTTTGCTACAAAATGAGTTTGTATGGCATTGGCTTTTTTTTGATAAAAGGCCAACGAGTCAATCATCACATTCCCAACCATTTTGATTTTGTCACTTGACGTACCTTCTTTTAATAGATTCACTCCACCGCTTTCTTCAGTTACAAAAAGTAAATCTGAAATTCTATCCGTCAATATTCGATTTATTTCTTCGGGCATCCCTCGGTCATTACTTCGCAAACCTGATTCGACATGTACCAATTTGATATTCATTTTATTGGCAACAAGGGCGCAAGCCAACGTGGAAGTCACGTCTCCTACGACCAAGATGATGTCAGGTTTTTCTTTCAAAACAACTGCTTCGAAGGCGGTCATAATATCTGCCATCAAAGCAACAGCCGATTTACTATTGATTCCTAAATAATAATCTGGTTTGGGCAGTTCAAGTTGTTCAAAAAATATTTTACTCATCCGCTCATCGTAGTGCTGACCTGTGTGTACGATTTTAGAATCAATAAACTCCCGCCTCAAAAACGCCCGATGCAACGGTGCCACTTTCATAAAATTAGGTCTCGCTCCTACGACATTCAATATCTTCATTTTGTCTCTTTTCTTTTGTTCAGGTTAGCAAATTCGCTTTTCATTGCGGGGTCAATTGAAGTTTTAAAAGCGACTGAAAGAATGACCTTTAACAGCTTGATCGCAAACTCATGTCGATTGAAAACACGCGCCATCGTCAGCGCTCCTGATTTGCAATTATGATATGTCTCTGGTTGCTCTTTGAGCAAGGTGAGCTTCTTTAAAAAGTCGCTTTCGTTCTCTGGCTCAAAGCAGACGCCTGCACCATGCTCTTCAATAATTTGCTTGCATTCTCCTTCAATGCCCAATAAAATCGGCTTTCCCATCGCGGCATTTTCAAAAATTTTGGAAGGAATCACAGTTTTAAAAGTCTCATTTTTTCGCAAAGGAACCAGCGCCACATCGAAAATGCTGATGTACTCTTTTGTCTCAGCTTTGGAGACGGCTGGCAGCATGGTGACATTGGTGAGTTGAAGTGCTTCTTTTTGTCGAAGTAGATTTTCTTTGTTGGCACCGCTTCCCACAAAAACAAAATGAATCTCCTCATCCGTTACCGCTTTCGCGGAATCTAAAATGAAATAGAGTTTATGTGCCAAACCATGTGTGCCGAGATATCCGACGATAAATTTTCCTTCGAGATCGTGTTTGGAAAGTAGTGCTTTTGACTTGGGGCGTTCTGGATAATTGCGTAGCACTACCCCATTTTTCACCACATCAATTTTTGCTTTTGAAATGCCGCGTCGGCTGAT
Source organism: uncultured Saprospiraceae bacterium (assembly GCA_938010715.1). GTDB lineage: Bacteria > Bacteroidota > Bacteroidia > Chitinophagales > Saprospiraceae > JAGQWW01. Next base: position 229 of record CALLVG010000218.1, on the reverse strand, counting down.
GTTTTCCTTGAATGCGTCCGTGACGACCACAATTCGATCCGCTTTTCGATAAAGGAATAATTCTATTTTTTCTAAAAAATTAATGACGCGTTCGTGCTTGATCGCGTCCACGGCTTTGATGGATTCGGGCCAAAGATCTCGGACTTCCATGATCCACGGCTTTCGTTTGAAAAGTCCTGAAAAGTAACCCGCAATGGCGGTGAAAAACTGTGGTGAGGTCGCAACGATC
>CALLVG010000217.1 GCA_938010715.1 uncultured Saprospiraceae bacterium | reverse complement strand
GAGTATAATTTGGATGAGTTTTGAAGATGTACAAGGCAAAAAACGCAGGCATAGCCTTAGCTATGCCGAGTATTTTTAACGCAGTACAACTTCAAAAATCGTCAAATTAGCCGACAGGATTAAGTTGACTAACTACTTAGGAATGGTTCAGGAATAAATTGCGTTTCTATGGGAAGTTATTTTTTCTTCTGCAAGCCGAAAAACTAACTTAGCTCAAAGTACGACTTGATTACAAACCGCAAAGATGCGGATATGTTTTACATATTTTGCATAATCATCTACTTCACTCTGCTCTGTGTCCTCTATCGAGCTACCGTATGCACACTTTTGGGCATGAAAGTAGTCTGACAGAATTAGCTTAATAACTTTTCGGCTCAAGCGAATAGAAAATATTTAGGCTTCATTGGCAAAAGCAATCAAAAAGAAGGTTATGAACTTCATCCATCTATTCTTGTCGATGCCCACGATGGCGGGTGCTATGGTTTAGGTGGAATTGCGACCTTTCGGAACCTTAAAGCCAGGCCGACTCCGAAAGGGCAAAAGAGTAAATCTAAAGCAAAACCGGCATACACGGAACCTAAAATCCAAAGGTCTCGATATTGAACATGCCGAATTGAAAACCTTTCATGGATTAGCCAATTTAGCGGCTTTATCTCTTTTGGCTGCTGTTCAAATTATCAGCTTTTTCACAGCGCAAGCCATACACAATGCTAAAGCAAACCCACGGAATTTGTCGAAGAACGTAGAAAATCAGACAGCGCAGGTTGCAAATTCAATACTTACCCCTCATCAAAAGTAGCCTTTACCTTCGATGCCAAATTCATCAACTCCACTGGTTTCATATCAACCTTTGGACTGAGAATCGACATTTGAATTTCTTCTTTAAAAGGAACCAAATGGATGTGTGCATGAGGCACCTCTGTTCCAATAACTAAAACCCCTACCCTTTTACATTCGATGTTCTTTTCAAGTGCTTTGGCTACTTTTTTGGCAAAGAGATTGAGACCTGTATAAGTCTCATCATCGAGGTCGAAGATGTAATCTACTTCTTTTTTAGGGATGCAAAGCGTGTGGCCTTTGGCGAGTGGACGAATATCCAAAAAAGCTAGAAAGTTATCTGTTTCAGCTATTTTATAGCAGGGAATTTCGCCTTTGATTATTTTAGTAAAAATGCTTGCCATGAAAGTGAGTTAAGACTTGAAAGTCGGAGGTTCACAGTTCCCATAACTTTGAACCTTCAACTTTCGATGTTTATAGCGTAATATCTAATATTTCGAATTTGATCGAACCTCCTGGAGTCTCAACCAAGGCAATATCTCCTTTTTCTTTTCCCAAAATACCTTTGCCCATTGGGGAACTGATAGATATTTTCTTGGCTTTCAAATCAGCCTCTGACTCAGATACTAATTGATAGGTTGCCTCTCTTTTATTCGCGACATTTCGGATGGTTACTTTCGTTAATATCGAACATTTAGAAGTATCAATATTGTCCTCGTCAATCATTCGAGCATTCGCCAAAATCTTTTCCAATTCGTTGATTTTCAACTCCAACATGCCTTGGGCATCCTTGGCTGCATCGTATTCTGCGTTTTCAGACAAATCTCCTTGCGCTCTTGCTTCAGCAATATCTTGAGCCGCTTTTTTGCGACCATCTGTCTTTAGCTCTTCCAATTCGTTTTTAATACGATTGTATCCATCCTTTGTCAAATAGTTATACTTTGACATATTGTATATGTTTTTATTTAAAAATCCTGCACCATTTCTATTTATAAAAAAACAGGTGAGTAGTATAAATAAACGAGAACGTTTTCAGCATTGTGAAAACGTTCTCGAATAGTTGTTGAACCAAAATTAAGAATTTTACCTCACTTTTCGGAAGTTTTATCCTTTTTTTTAAAATTCTTTAAAATGAAGTTCTTTAAAAACTTATTGATTGGCTGCAAGCGACAAATTTTCTCACTTTCGCCAAATCATCAATTCTAAAACAACTTCAATTATAGGTTTAATCGCACACCAATGTTATGGGTACCATCAAACAATTTTGTTACTCTATAAGCATAGTCTATCGCTAACTTTGAAGTCCCTTTTTTACTCATTGGAACCTGTACCGTAACGCCACCTGATGGCCCAGTATATAATGGCGCTTCATCAATAGCTTCATTTGAACCTGTACCGATTTCGTATTTATACGCACCTCTTAGCATGAACATATCATTCAGAGCGAACTCAACACCTGCACCAATTTGGTCACGGGAGAATGAGTTTGCAGTGAAGTTACCCGCTAAAGTAACTCTTGTGCCTTTAGATGATTTTTTTGTTTCGGTTGCGTCGTTGCCAACTGCAACGGTACCACCTTGACCAAAAAGCAAATCGTAAGAAAGACCGATATTCAAAGCAGAAGGTAATTCGAAATCTTGACTACGGGTGTAGTAGGTCAAATCATATTGTCCTTCACTGTTCGGAGCAGGTCGCGTTGCAGCAATTCCCTCTCCTCTAAAAGTCATTGGCGTACCAACGTTTCTCAAAGAGATACCAAACTTGATTTCGTCATTTTCACCAGAAACATATTGTACTCCAGCATCAATTGCAAAACCATAGGCTGCAACGTTTGAAGTCGTTTCTAAAACACCACGACCTGTGATACCTACAGAAACTTTGTTTTCAAAAAGGTGTGCATACGACAAGCCGATGTTTGACCAACTTGGAGAGAAAGTACCACCAGTTCCAGCAGGTTGATCACCCGTCGTCGTTGGAATATCTCCAAAATCTACAGTCATCACACTTACTCCAAAAGCACCGCCTTTGGTACGCTGAGCGACACCAAAAGAATTGAAATTGATATCTGTTCCAACCAAATAGCGGGTGTTACCAATCGCTAATTCAGTCTTGTTGATTCTTGTCAAACCGGCAGGATTGAGACGAAGCGCTTCAACACCACTTACAAAAGAAGTGTTCATGGTGTGGAAACCTGCACTCCTTGCCCAAGGGTTCATCAAAAGCTCATAAGCTCCTGCTTCTCCCTGACGGTCTGGGTTTCCTGCAAAAACGACACTCACACAAAGGAGCATCATGATTGTATTAAACAGGTTTTTCATATTGAAATTTATTTTTTATTATAAAATTCATGAGGAACAAGCAACTAAATGCTCGTCCTCATGATTTTTGTTTTATTAGAATTATAAACCAGATGGATCGTATTGTCTTGCAATACCAAACCACTTCATTACACGCTCACCTTCTGGCGCATCTACGTGAATCAAATAAACGCCTGAAGCAACAGGAATTCCTTTGTTGTTTCTCAAATCCCACTCTAAATCAGGGTTCCTTTGAGTTTCTTGAAGTGCACGGTTACCTCCTTCAGGAACCAAACCAGATTCATCTCTATTGTACTGTCTGATAAATTTACCGTCCAAAGTGTAGATGGTTACCAAACACTTATAAGGTAGATTCGTCATTTTCACAGTCGTCGCAAACTGAGAAGTTTCGTAAGGTGAAAATCCGTAGTATGGGTTTGGTACAATATTGATATTATCCAAAGCGCTTTCTACTTCCTCTGTACCATCAACTGTTCTCGCTTCTTTGCCTGAGATACTAAATTGGTAAGTAGGATAACTAGTTGCGTTATCTTCAAATCCCTCTTGTACTTCGAATGGATCATCTACTCTCAATTTAACAACCAAATCGTTTGGAATCAATCCTTCTGCGTAGCTAGTGAAACTTGCGTCTGGTTCAAGCATTGGGTAACCTGACCAAGTCACATCACCAAAAGCACGTGCTTTGAACAATGGATTCACTCCTGCTTTCAATTGATTGCTCAACTCAATACAACCATCGTATGGTTGCTTAGTAACATAAATAAAGTGGTGTCCACCTGTGATTGCAATCCATACTGCATCTGGTGTTTGGATATCATTTGGTACACCCAACAACCCACCTTGAGAAGATGGATTCCACATCATATCCGCACCTGTTGGCGCGTTATCCTGAAAAATACCTGTTTCACAAGCATTCAAGAAATCTTGGAAGAATGGCTCATCACATCTATAGATTGAAGCCTCCCCAAAGAAGATATTTAATCGCTCTCCAGTTTCTACATCAACTGCATAACCTGGGAACCAACCCATACCTTCTTGATCATTGCCATCGGCATCTTTCGCTCCATCAGGATCTGGTAGTCCATCACCATCAGCATCTTCTTTTCCAACAGAAAGCGCACCTCTCAAGTCAAAGTGATTACGATTTCCTTCTGGTGTAAATCCAAATTGAGTTACCTGTGGAGAAGCTGATTCAACAATGATACAACGGCTCCATTTAGATTTATCTTTTGTGAAAACAATATCAACATTATTCAAATCAGCTAAAGACATTTGTTGCCTAACCAATCCACCTTGTTGAGTCCAAGCTGGTGTAATAAATGGAATTGTTCTTTCACTTACTCTGTAGTCATTTAAGAAGTAAGGTGTAAAAATCCCAGTACCTAAACTTGACAATGTTTGATCTGGATCCCATCTTGCATCAGGCTCATTCGGTCCATTCAATACATAGTTGAACCAATCTGGTGGCGCGGCAACTCCTTGTGGAGAAAATCCATCTGGAATACCCGTGAACCAACTTTCTCCAAGTGGGTCTAAGTACTCTTCTTCGTAACCAACTGCCCCATTATCTTTGTCACCTTCTTCATCTCTATTATTACCCGGTAGTAAACCATCCTTCATTGCGATAGAGAAGCCGAATTTAGGAATGATTTGTTCATTCAAACCTTCGATACCTCGATCTGAAGTAATCACATCGCTTGGGTTATTCAAGTTAACTAACTCCCAAGTCACACCTGGCTTATCCAATGAATTGTTACTAAGATTATCATCAACCAATGTCAATTCAAAATCTCCATCAACTACATCTAATGGATTGAAAATGGTAACATCAAATGGTCCTCTTCCTTCTTTGTATGTAATTCTACCATCAAATTCTCCATCAAGTTCAAGCATTGCTTCTCTTGATTCATTGGTAACATCTACGAAGTTTGATCCTACTCCAACACCGTCCAATCTTGTAATCTGTACGCCTTCACCGTATTCGGCAGACAATACTTCATATACCTGTGGGCGTGGAATCACAGTATAAGTTTCAATATTACGACGACCTTCTAAATATGGTACATTTTGTCCACGGTTACCTACAGTTGCAAATGGGTCAAATCTCTTATACTCGTTGTGTGCATAAGCGATAGCCATATAGAAATACTTCTTATGATTGATCAACCTCGTATCGGTTGACTCTGTAAAGAAATCTTCTGTCAAT
>CALLVG010000216.1 GCA_938010715.1 uncultured Saprospiraceae bacterium | reverse complement strand
ATTCATTTTATCAGCAGAAACAGTCGCAGAACGCTCTCCAACTTCATAAGAAAAGTCTTTTCTAAAAGTCTGTACTTCACCCGTCAACGGGTTTTTGATTTCCATTTCTAATTTGTGCTTTTTCTCTCCAGTAGAATTTGGGTTGGCGACAAATTGTGCTTTGCCGTTCACCACTCTTAGAGCGCGACCATCCACTTTTACTTTTACATTTTCGACGCTGCTGTTGTAAGAAGCCAGAAATATTTCACTCGAATATTTCTCTCCACGAATCACATAACTTTTGTCCGCAGCAATGACGGGTACGTAGGCATCGACTTTATCTTCCACATTCATTTTAGAAAAAAAGTGGTTCAAAATTGAAGTCTCTGCCACTCGAATATCATTTTGAAATTTAGTCAACAAAGGCAAAGTAGCCGCCACAGGCATCTGTTGAAAAGTATAAGCTGCCCATGTTTTTTTATCTGAATCATCGGGAAATTCACCAACGGTTGTTGGTAACCCATTAGCTATTCGGTTTCTATCTTCTTCGGCTTCAATGAGCGCAAAAAGTTCTTTTCTTGTTTTAAAAAAGTCATCTTTTAATTGGTCTCCTTTTCCTTCTTTTACAAAAAGTCGAGTTGTTGTGCTTTTGTCGCGGATGCCTTTTGGTTTTCCATCTTCATCGAGTCCGCCTGATTGATCAAGCAATTCTCTTTTCATGGTTGCCACTTCGGAGTAAAAGGGTTCGGTAATCTTTTTGAGGGATTCAACTTTTTCTTTGAACGCGCCAAATTTGGGATAAGCATCGGCATGTTGGTGAATCGCATCTGCCATGCGTTTGTTGGTGGCTCCAACGACATTGCTTGTCGCAATGAGGCTATCGTCCATTTGTAAAAAAGCATTCAATACTTCTGCCGAAACATTGAGCGCAAGCAATGCAGTCAAAACGAGATACATCAGGTTAATCATCAACTGACGTGGTTCCTTTGGAATAGACATAAGATTTTGATTTTAAAATTATGAAATAGGATTCCCAGGCCGCGGATTGTCGTCAGACAAAAGCAGCGTCTGTGCGCAAAGCGCAACAGATTTTTTTTCAACATTTTTAAAAATTACAGAGGAGGATGTGTTTGAACAAACGAAAAATAAATTTCGAATAGAGCGTTCTATTCTTATTCGTTGAACCAAACTTGCTTGTACAGAGGTGAACCGTTATCTAATTACGATCCAGTTTTAAAAGAGTAGCATTTTTACAAAGGCAGAAATTTTAGGAACGTGGAAAGAATAAATTAGAACAAGATTGCTGAGTTATTTTGCTTTCAGTTTTTCTTTAAAGGCAGGAGTATTGTTGATACTATGACTGATTTTAAAGGAAAAATGGGAGCAAAAGAAACGGCAAGATGTTTTAATTTATTTTTTGCACGTTCCTGAGTCGAATGATTTCTTGGAAGATATAATGTTTTAGTTTTTGAAAAGTAACAGAATGGACGAGATGAAATTTGCGGTTTGAATGTTAAAATTTAAATTTTCAGTCAATTGTTTTGTGATTTGAAAAAAAAAAAACATATATTTGTCTTACAAGCAAAAAAGGAGAACAAAAACAAGATTGTGAGATGAGGCTATTATACTATCCTTTTTTACTATTACGTGCTTTATCAATAAGTTTGGTTGAAATGCTTTGAGAAGAAAAATTCAGGTGTACAACTGTCTGTTTTCAAACAAGGCTCGACATATAAATTAAAACGGCTGCTGCCAACCAGGTTGGACTTTGGTAGCAACAGCCTATTTTTAAACGAATTTAAAGTTAAAATTATGAAAAAATTACGGTTTTTTAACCTGCTGTTACTATTGTTTTTCTGCTCAAATACATTTGGGCAGTTTAACTCAACACATTGTAGGTTTTTTGAAGAGTATTACACAACGGAAACATCATACTTTCAATTTCCTGATGATACAGATGTTGAGTCAATGAGCGTAGCTGATATTTTGAAAGCAAAGCCAAAAGTGGTTTTGAACTTAAATCAATATTGTATAGATTATCAAGGTAATTTGTCAAAAAGAATGGAAACTCTTAACCCGGACGATGTATTTGAAGATTGGATGCCTCAATCAATCACTTCAATAATTAGTAAGAATGGATCAAAAATTTTAGATGGGGCCAACAATGTGATTTTTGAAAAGCCACTTTCCCAAGAGCAATACTTAGATATTATTAATATAGAAAATGAATTAAGCCAAGGTTTCAATGATTTTCCTATACCAACTATACCAACTTCTTCAGAGATTATTGACCTTGAAAATGCTGGTTTTACGGTGTTGGAACATTCCTCTTCTGCGATTGAAGTTGTAACGGATTCATTTAGTATATATACAAATAGTGATAATAACAAAATAGTGACGACTTTTTTCGAAGAGGCTGTTTTTATCAAATCTGAAGAGAGAGTATTTTATGTTGACGAGAATGATTCTTCTTTGCCAAGTAAAGTTGTTTACAAGGATAGAATAGAACTATCAAGTGGCTTAATAGGATACCAAGTTCATGAAATTGATTACTATAATTACCTAAGAACCTCTGATGGAACAATTTTAGGAAAAAATACAAGTTCGGAGAGTATTGAAGAAAAGAAAGCGAGCGCAAATCTTCTTAACAATAGCAATGAAATAGAGCTATTTACGAAAACTTTGATTAGTGAGATTCAAGTAGCTCCAAATCCTGCTCACGATAATTTAACAATTAAATTGCCTAATCGTGTTCAAGGTCAAACTTTTTTAGTTGAAATTTATGATTTAAGTGGCGAGATTAGAAAAATAAAAAGGAATCAAAGTGGAGAACTTAAAATTAATGTATCGTCTCTCTCTCCAGGTATTTATCTAATTAAGGCAGTAGATAATGAATCAGGGAAAATGAGTTCTAAAAAATTTATTAAAAACTAAACCAAATAATTATGAAAAATATACTTTTATTTATAGCGCTACTTTTAAGTTGTTCGGTGATTTGTCAAACAAATCCATCAATCACTCCTCCGAATAATATTAATTTTCAATTTCGGATTTTAAGAGATACGCCGACTGTAAACCCACCACCACCTCCACCTCCAGAGGTTCTTCCTAGAGAAGGAGAAAGAATGATTTTTTTTGTACACGGTTTAGGTGGTACTTCAGATTCTTGGATTAGGGCAGCTGATGCAACTGAGTATAAATCTTTAAATATTCAAGATTTTCCAGCAAGAGATGCATTTACCAGAATGCCTACTTATAATGAAATTAGTTTGACAAATGCTGCTTTAGGTTTACAAAGAGCTTTAGAGGATTATACACCATTTATGTTAGATAATGATGTAGAACCAACTAATAATTTCATCATTGCTCATAGTCAAGGCGGTGTCGTATCACGTGAGAATGACCGATTAGTAAACTTAGGTAACGAAAAATTATATAACGGTATCGTAACATTCGGTACTCCTCATCAAGGTGCTCAAATTTTAAATAACTCTCCTCACATGGCTCAGGATTTTGCGAATGAAGCCTGCAATGAATTGTTAGCAGGGCCATTGACAGAAGGTGTTAATAAGTCTTTTATTAAAATTGTAACCAATCAAGAAATGGTAGAGGAATTATTACAAGCAGGGTGTGGAATTATAAATCCTTTAGTCCCTGTTATTTTTCAAGACTACTCTTCTGGTATCACCGAAGACTATAAAGTAGGAGCTACTGCTATCACTAATTTGAACGCTTCTCCAACCTCCATTCATAGAATAGGCTTTTATGGAATTGAAGAGGAACCAATAATATGGAGAACTGTTACTTCTCTCGAAGTAGCTCCACCTAATGGCTTTGACTACTTCGAGGCAGATAAAGATGACCATTTAATTGAGCCAGGTGGAACAGTTTTTAGTGAAATGATAGATTACCACAATCGCTACGTTGTATGGAAGGCTATTGCTGAATCCAGAAATAAAGCGCGGTGCACTTGGCAATGGTCTATCCCGTTGTGGATTCCTGCTTGTATTAGTTATGAAAATGGCTATTTTGATGCAGTAAATACTCGCAATGCATACAAAAGAGGAGTAGATTGGTGGGATAGAGCAAACGATAACTATAAAGAGATAATTGGTGCTTTATCAAAACAGGTACAAACTAAATGGTTTTGTGTTTGTGAAGATCCTCATACTGGCGTTATCACTCGAATTCCTATTTCAGATCCGAGTTTATGTACTTTTAGTAGACAAGGGCCGGCCAATATCTGTTTTCCAGAAGAAATAACTACTGTAACACTTGTCTATAAAAAATCTGACGGTGTAGTTTTAAAAGAATCTGGAGGTAACTTTCCTGGTGCTGATTTTGATATAAAATTAGGCGACAGTAATCATCAGCAGATGCGAAATGATTCTCGAACAAAATGGGCATTAAGGAATCTTTATAACGGAGCCTATAATAGTTTTTTCTATACAGTTGAAAAGTAGATGATTATTGATTGCATAGAATTATCTTTCTCAAATTTAAATTATGTCTCAAATTTTAAATATAAATATGTTGGTTTTTTTAAGTATGTTGTTGGTTTTAACAAACTGTCACCCAAGTGATCCGATTGTTTTGCCTCCATCCCCGCCCCCATGTTTTTTTAATTGCGATACTAGTAAACTAGAAGTTGTTTGGCAACAACCATTATTTGAAGATACTTTAGATTATGTTTCACCTGATATTTTCCTAAATAATGGTAAGGTAATCTATGGAGTTGGTTTAGCTCCGGGCAATTGGCCAGTCTATTGCAGAGATGCTTCATCAGGTAATTTGATATGGAAGTGGACAGATTACCACCCTAGATTACCAGCGAATGGATTCAGCGATACTGATATAGATAAGAACAAGGTCTATGTATGTTCACAACATGAAACGCAGGTAATTGACCAAGAAACAGGAATTAATATTTGGACATTTTCAACTAAGGAAATTGGTGGTCTTGGGCATCCAAGGATGAGTATCATTGATGATAAATTTATTCACATTCATCATCCAGGAACCGTACTTGATACCATTCAATACCTTGTAATGTCTCCTGTTGAAACGCCAGTTTGGGATACTCTACTTTCTATTCCTCAGATTGATAAAGAAGCATTTGTTGGACTTGAACCTCCGAAAGTATGGCACAATAATTCTAATGAGGAGATTTTGTTGATTCCTGTTTCTTTTTTCTATAATGATTCAAATAAAGGGGAAGCACACTTGATTGGTTATAATTTAGATAGACGGCAAGTGGAATTTCGTTTTGAAGGGTTACCTGATGCCATTCAGTATTTAGTAGGTTCTCTAAATGTAGTTGGGGATTTAGCAGTAATTATGGGGCCAAGAACAGTGCTATGCATTGACCTAAATGAAAAAGCTGTAAGATGGAGCCGATATTTTGAAGGAGATAGTTTTGGAAACAATAAACCGTTTGTGAATGAAGAAAAAGTTGTTGTTTTTTCCAATCACAGAGGATATGCGCTCTCGCTTGCAACGGGCGTTACATTATGGAGCAATGAAGATGTTCACCAGGCTCATCACGAAGTTGAATATAAAGGAAAACTTTACACAACTTCTTGTACCGGCAATCTTGCTTCAATTGATTTGAGAACTGGTAAAACTATTTGGAATGAAGATTCTCCAAACGATAAAGAATACTCTGGGGCAGGTTTCTGCTTTGAAGCATTTACGATTGATTCTGAAAATGAACTCTTATATGCGTCCGATGGATATTTTATGATGTGTATAAAATTGCCTGAGTAACTTCTACTTAGAATGAAAAGCCCTTTAGAAATTTATTTTCTAAAGGGCTTTCTATCAGTCGATTAAATGTTCCTAATCCAACTTCAAAACATCCAAAAATGCTTTTTGCGGCACTTCTACATTTCCAATCTGACGCATTTTCTTTTTACCTTTTTTCTGCTTTTCGAGGAGTTTAAAATCACTTTTTTATCTCAGGACGAGTATATGACAATTTTGCAAAGAAAAATCTCTTTATATTTAAGAACAAGCTGTATCTTAGTTTTTCATGTTTCCGTCGGAGACGGGCGAATAATTGAATCCAGTTGCAAACTGAATCCAGCGTTTCGTGAACACTTAGACCAGCGGGGGGTATGCCATCATTCCCAAAATAAAAATATGAATATTTATAATATTTTTTTTGCTGTTTTTTTTATTTTTTGTCTTCCTAACGAAGGAATAGGGCAAGAAATAATGTTCAGGCTTAGGAACTCCTACAATTCCGATGTATCAGCAAGGTTTATTTCTCTTGACTCAACAAATTATCTAAGGCAACCAGAATTAGATAATTCAAGCACATCTTTTGATGCTGACCTATCATTATTGATAAAAAGAAAACAAATATCGCTTGTATATCGACTCGGTTATAATAAATGGAGAACAGCAAATGTTACTTACCTTTCTAATAATATCACATATTCAAATTCGAGCCATAAAAATGGGTTTCAAAATATAAATTTTGGTAGTGGTGTTTACTACCCAATTCCAAATTTCAGAGATCGTTTTAAGATGAAGATTTTTTCTATTGTTGGTTTAGAATATTCTTTTCCAAGCCAAAGAACTTCACTATTTGAGCGATTTAATGAAATTGATGAATTGAAATTCAACTCAATGGAAACTGTGAGTTTTCCTGAAGAATACAGTTTGATTGGAAATTTTGGTTTAGGTGGGTATTATTATTTTTTTGATAGAATCGCATTAGGAATTGAACTTAACCATAGATTTTTTTATAGATGGGCAAAAGGAAATGTAAGGGTTTCACAATTTTCCCAACAAGATGGAGAAGAATCAAATATAAACGAATATTTTATTGATCAAAATAAAAATTCTATGGGGAATTTAGGGTCTATTTTTTTTATTTTAACATATAAAATTAAGGAATAATCACGAAATGAAATATTTACACAATTTTTTTGTTGTATTTTCAATTATATTTTTTTTTAACTGTAAAAACACAAAACCAATAGCTATATTAAATGTAAGTCCTCCTACAATTCCAATAAACGGTCAATTTTCTGATAATTCAGAAGGGCGTCATTTTGTGATTGTTGAATTACAGGAGGGTAATATTGGAAAAATTAATCGCATTCGAAATATGCAAAATGATTTTCCAGTTTCTATTGATGGCAGGGTGTTTTTGACATCTTACCCTGAAATCAAAGTTGGTTCATGTGATGGATATGGGCCTTTAGTTGTAATTCGACAATTTGAGGATAGAGAAAAAGCTAATGAATTTATTAGAATACTATCTCGATTAGATATTTTAAATGAAAGAGAAAGTCCTATTCCTATTTCTGAAAAAAATTTCCACTTATTACAAAATTGCACTGTAAATTCTTACATTAAATATCATAATCGAACTTTTTCTGAGGTAGATTGAAAAAACAAAAGCCCTTTAGAAATTAATTTTCCTAAAGGGCTTTCTATCAGTCGATTATTAAAATCTAATCCAACTTCAAAACATCCAAGAATGCTTTCTGCGGCACTTCTACATTTCCAATCTGACGCATTTTCTTTTTACCTTTTTTCTGCTTTTCAAGAAGTTTACGTTTACGCGTAATATCACCACCATAACATTTAGCAGTTACATCTTTTCGCATTGCGGAGATGGTTTCACGAGCGATGATTTTTGCTCCAATCGCTGCTTGTATTGCAATTACGAATTGCTGACGTGGAAGCAGTTCTTTCAGTTTTTTACACATACGACGACCAAGTTCCACTGCTTTGTCACGGTGAACCAAAGCTGAAAGGGCGTCCACA
>CALLVG010000215.1 GCA_938010715.1 uncultured Saprospiraceae bacterium | reverse complement strand
CCATCAATAAAACAGGTTCCAATCGAATGTCTTCTCCGATAAAATCAGCGAATTCATTTGGAGAGATTTCACCCAATCCTTTAAATCGAGTCACCTCCGCTTTTCCTCGAAGATTTTTGATAGCGTCTTGCTTTTCTGTCTCACTATAACAGTAGTATGTTTTCTTTTTATCACGTACTCTAAAAAGTGGCGTTTCCAAAATATACAAGTGCCCATTTCTAACCAAATCAGGAAAGAATTGTAAAAAGAAAGTCAACAACAATAAACGAATGTGCATCCCGTCCACATCAGCATCCGTTGCGATAACTACTCGATTATAACGCAAATCATCGAGGCCATCTTCAATTTGAAGGGCATGTTGAAGTAAGTTCAATTCTTCATTTTGATAAACGACTTTTTTAGTCATTCCAAAACAGTTGAGTGGCTTACCTCTTAGTGAAAAAACTGCTTGTTTTTCCACATCTCGTGCCTTCGTAATCGAACCACTCGCAGAGTCTCCCTCCGTTATAAAAACAGTGGTAGCCAATTTATCTTCTTCCGAAATTTTCTTTCTTTTGTCGTTGAAATGGAATCGGCAATCTCGCAGTTTTTTGTTGTGAACCGCAGCTTTTTTAGCACGCTGATTCGCTAACTTTTTAATACCCGCAATTTCCTTACGCTCACGTTCGGATTGCTTAATTCTTGCTTCTAACTCTTTAGCAACTTCCGGATTTTTGTGAAGGAAGTTATCCAAATACGTTTTCATAAACTCACCAATGAAAGAACGTAAGGTTTTTCCACCCGGTGCTATTTCTGTTGAACCTAATTTGGTTTTTGTTTGAGACTCAAAAACAGGTTCTTCTACCCGCACACTGACTGCCGCAATGACCGAAGCTCTAATATCTTTTACATCGTAATTTTTATTAAAATGCGTTCGCACTGTTTCAACAATTGCCTCTTTGAAAAAATTAAGGTGTGTACCTCCTTGCGTTGTATTTTGACCATTAACGAAAGAGTAATACATCTCGCCATATTGATTTCCATGCGAAATCGCTACTTCAATATCCTCACCTTGCAAGTGAATAATCGGGTATCGCAAAGTCTCTTTAGCTGTCTGCTTTTCCAAAAGGTCAAGCAATCCATTTTTAGAATAAAAAGTCTTTCCGTTGAAAACTAATTTCAAACCAGAATTCAGATAAGCATAATTCCACAACTGTGTCTCGATAAACTCAGGACGATATTTATATTTTTTAAAAATGGAAGCATCAGGTTTGAATTCGATGAGTGTTCCATTTTCGCCTTTGTCTTTCTTTTGTCTTGGGTCGTTGGTGATTACCCCTCTTTCAAATTCCGCCAGTTTTGTTTTACCATCACGAAAGGCTTGTACTTTAAAATAATCAGAAAGTGCATTCACTGCTTTCGTACCAACCCCATTCAGACCAACTGATTTTTTAAATGCTTTCGAGTCATATTTACCACCTGTGTTAATTTTAGAAACACAATCCACTACTTTTCCCAACGGAATACCACGACCATAATCTCTAATCGTTGCCATCCCATCTTTGATAGAAACCTCAATCACTTTACCAAAACCCATCACGTGCTCATCAATACAGTTATCCAAAACCTCTTTGAGCAATACATAAATTCCATCATCGGGTGTAGAACCATCACCGAGTTTACCAATATACATCCCCGGACGTAAGCGGATATGCTCTTTCCAATCGAGTGAGCGAATGTTATCTTCCGTATAATTAACCTGAGCCATAATTTTTTTCCCTTCGTTTTCTATTAGGTAAGATTTTTCTAAAGACGACAAAAATACAACAAAATGTTTTTAAAAATAAATTTGAGTATATTTTTGTTTTACAAAAGTACGACTATTTTTCCAAAGTAGTTATGTCGATTTTTAGGAAGTATATTTATTTTTAGGCGAATGCGAATAACCACAAAGAGGTTGAACATGAATAACTATAGCTTGAAAGGAGAAAAGTATTATGACCCTAAATAGTTGGGCAATCTACTTTTTTGTCTTTCTTTTTCCAATCAATATCAAATAATCGGTAGCCCACTGTTAGTTGAAAGGATTTTGATGGTTTGGTGCCCACGAAAAAATATTCTTTTCCTAAGCCAAATGTATAAGCTAAATTGAAATTGAATCCTTTAATATTGTAATTCGACTCAATAACTCCAGTTAATTCATTGTGTGTATCAAAGTAATCTAAGGTGAATTTTGCAAGGTTATAGCTCACTCCACCACCAACTTTCAATTGCTTGTTTATATTTTTTCTAACAGCAATCGTATTGTATAGGTGCAAAAATTCATAGGATAAGACAGGGACAAAGCTTCCGCTATACGTATTAGTTACATATTTCTTTCCCACAGAAGCTTTTAAAATAAGATCAAAATCATCAAATAAGTTTTGTTCAATCTCTGCACCAAGTAAATAGGATAGTTCTTGAAAAGCTTTGTTATAATAGATTGGAGTCACATGAAGATCTGCGTCTTCATTCTCATTTAAATAAGTCGCCTCCCCTCCAACAAATAAATTAAACTTTGTGTTTTGAGAAAAGGAATGAGTCGTGCAAAAAATCATGAGTAATACTGAGATTAAAATAGCTTTCATAACGAAGTTTTTTTCAATAAATAAAGACGCACGAACTCAAATAAAATTGAATTCGTGCGTCTTTTAACTTTCAACATCAAACCTTCAACTTTTCGCTTTTAATACGCCCTCTTATCAATCCCTTCTACAAAATACATAAATGCGCGATTGGCAATTTTTCTACCACCGGGGGTTGGATAATTACCTGAGAAATACCAATCACCTGAATGATCAGGGCAAGCCAAATGAAGGTTTTCTATCGTTTGATAAATCACTTTTACTTCTGGTTTGATGCCAGGAGGCGTAACGATTTTGGCAATGCGTTCAGATATTTCTTGCTGAGTGAATTCTTTGTAAAGTGGAACCACTTCGTTTTTCACTTTATCGGCAGGTAAGTCCAAAGAAGCTTTACAACGTTGATATGCTTTTTTGATCAATTTCTTTTTACCGTTTTCTTCTAATAGCTCAATGAGCGCACGGAAGGCAACAAAGTTCTTCATTTTAGACATATCGATTCCGTAACAATCTGGGAAACGAATCTGTGGAGCAGAAGAAACGATAATAATACGTTTCGGCTTAAGCCGTGAAACGATTTGAATAATACTATCTTTCAAAGTGGTACCACGAACAATAGAATCATCCAGCAAAACTAAAGTGTCTTTATTATTTTTGACAATACCATAAGTCACATCATAGACATGCGAAACCAACTCACCACGCGAACTATCATCTGCAATAAAAGTACGGAGTTTTGCATCTTTTACGATGATTTTCTCAACACGCACTTGGCGTTTCATTATTTTGTTGAGTTTCTCGGGCGTCAATTTTTTGCCATGTTTTAGAATCTTATTTTTCTTTTGTTCCAAAAGTTTGGTTTCTAAACCATGTGTAAAACCGAAGAAAGCGGACTCTGCCGTATTGGGTACAAAAGAGAAAACCGTGTTTTTAAAATCGTAATCAATCGCCTCCAAAACTGGATCAACCAACAGTTCTCCCAATTTTTTTCTTTCATTATAAATGTCTCTATCCGTTCCTCTCGAAAAGTAAATTCGTTCGAAAGAGCAAGACTTCTGTTCTGCTGCTTTGATGTATGGTTCTTCAGTTACTTTACCAGTACATTTCACGATGAGTGCATGGCCTGGTTTTATTTCTTTGATTTCAGAAATATGCGTTCCGAAAGTTGTCTGAATCGCTGGGCGCTCGGAAGCTGCCGCCACAATTTCATCATCTTGATAATAAAATGCTGGACGGATTCCATGTTTGTCACGCATCACAAACGCATCTCCGTGTCCCAACAAACCTGCCATCGCAAATCCACCATCAAATTTTTTGCTCGAACGACGTAACAATCGCTGAATATCCAAATGCTCAAAAATCAACTCACTAATCTGCTGATTGGTATATCCTTCTGGTTTGAACCAATTGAACAATCTCAATACTTCATCATCCAAAAAGTGTCCTATTTTTTCTAAAACCGTAACGGTATCTGCTTTTGCTTTTGGGTATTGCCCCAAATCAACCAACTCTTGAAACAACTCATCAACATTCGTCATATTGAAATTTCCAGCCAAAACGATACTTCTGTTTTTCCAGTTGTTTTGGCGAAGAAATGGATGCACCGTTTCCAAACTATTCCCTCCATGTGTTCCGTATCGAAGGTGACCGAGCAACACCTCACCTGTGTAAGGCATATTTTCTTTTAACCACTCTGGGTCTTTCAATAATTTTGGTTCTAATTTATTGAAACGTTCGTAAACGTGAGCAAACAAATCTTTCAGCGCATCTGGCTCGCTACTTCTTCGGCGACTAATGTATCGCTTGCCAGGTGCCACATCCAATTTGATAGTTGCCAGACCAGCGCCATCTTGCCCCCTGTTGCGTTGCTTTTGCATCATCAGGTGCAGTTTGTTGAGGCCGTAAAAAGCCGTACCATACTTTTTCTGGTAGAAAGAAAGTGGCTTTAGTAGCCTTACGAATGCAATTCCACATTCGTGCTTGATTAATTCGCTCATGAAGAAATAAATCAAAATTAAAATGAGAAATCGAAATCAAAAAACAGACTGATTATCAGTCAATTATGATTTTGAACCTCAGAATCCATTTTTCTTTTTCTTAAAGAAAATTGAAGATGTGTAAGCCTTTAAAAATTGAAGTTGCAAAAGTAGCTATTTAAAGTTTACTTCAAAACTCTAAATCACGACAAATCTTATCCAAGTCGTACCATTTTTTTCCTTTACTAAAAATTGCAGCTTCTTCGGCGGGCATTTGCTCTATTAGCGTTTGATACATTCCCAACCGTTTAATTCGTTTTTTCAAAATTGCTTTTGATTTGTTTTCTTCAGCAATCATACCAGCGTAGATCACCGTGAACCATTTTTTCACTTCGAAAGCATCACTTCCATATCCATTGGAAAGTATGATTATTAATTCGATAATAGCCTCACTCACCTCTTTGGTTGTGCCCTCGTAAATTTTCAAAAAATCGGAATAAATCTGTTTTGCACCATGTACTTTGGAGAGTTGCTGCAATCGACCGAAATACTCAGTATCCTTTGGTGCCATTTTGCGCCTTCCTTTTTTACAAACATAAACACACCAATCGTCAAATTTGCCTTTTCCAAATTCAACATGGACTTCTTCCGAAATTTTAGCGACAAGCCTTTTCATACTCTACAAAATGGTTAAAATAACTCTGTTTTGGACTACTTTCTTTTCAATTTGGTTAAATTGTAGGATTGAAAGTTTAACTTTCGATTGCTAAAAATAAAAACAATGAACAAATTATCATTCTTCTTGCTGCCTTTGTGGCTCGTCTTCACCTTTCCTATCTCTAACCCAAGTAATTACCACATTGATGATGGGCTCGTTGCCTACTATTCATTTGACAATTGTGATGCGCGCGATGATTCGGGCTTGGGTTCCGACGGCAAAATGTTTGGAACAGTGGAGTGTTGGTGTGGTGTAAAAGATGATGGTCTTTTATTGGATGGTAAAAATGATTACATCGAATTTCATGGTTTAGTCAATAAATATTTCAATACCTCTGACTTTACGATTAGTTTTTATTATCGAACACTTGACCCATCTGTTTTTAAACAAAGTTTGATTTCAAAAAGAACAGATTGTACAGAGGAACAAATGTTGGATATTCAAGTTTGGCAAAACAGCTTAGATATTGATTTTCATGAAAATGAATGGAAAGATTATGAAGACTTATCTGTCGATACAGATGGTACTCAATGGTATCATTACACTTTGGTGCGAAAAGGAACAAAAGCCTACTCTTACCTCAACGGGAATTTAATGGTCGAAGCACGTCGATGCAGCGGTGTTGACATTACGAATGATAGGCCGCTTTCTATCGGCAATAGCCCTTGTATTGGAGGCAGCATTCGCCGATTCAAAGGCGTCATAGATGAGTTACGGGTTTATGATAGGGCACTCAATGTGAAAGAAGTTCTTCAACTTTATCGAGAAAATCCGATAGAACAGGCACAGCAAGATTGTTTTAGTTAGAATTTTGGAATTAAAAAATAGAGTGCTGTCTAAAATTCCAAATATCTAAACCTCTAAATGTCTATATATCCAAAACTCACCTATCTTTGCCCTTTCAAAATAGAATAATCATGTTTGGAGATCTTTTCGGAAATTTAGAAGAACAGCAAAAAGCAGTATCAGAAAAACTTGCAACCCTCAGACTTGAGGCAGAAGCAGGAAACGGTGCTGTAAAAATCACCTCAGACGGAAACCAGAAAATTTTGAACATTCAGATCAATAAAGATGCGCTCGATTGGGATGATAAAGAGCAGGTTGAAGACCTTGTCTTGGAAGCAATAAATCGTGTTTTGGAACTCTCGAAAGACAAAGCAGCAGAGGAGGCACAAAATTTGGTCAAGGATATACTACCACCAGGCATGGGTGGTCTCAAAGATATGTTTGGATAGGATTCTTTTTTCAGAAAATATGAATCTTAATTTACCGTTTATAAATTTGTGTTCAGAATAAAATTTGCTACACATAGCCAATCAATGAGTTTTCTTAACAAAAAAGACTAATCACTCACAAAAAAAATTCTACACCATGATTAAGTGGTTTTCTACAATACTTTTCTTTTTCAGTGTTACACTACTATTTGCACAACCTACAGATGTAGGTTTGGTTGCTTATGTTTCATTTGATGACTGTACAGCCGATGAGAGTAGAGGCAATCAGAGTGTTGCGAGTGTAATAAATGGAGCTCCTACTTGCGAATGCGGCGTTCAAGGAAAGTCATTAAGACTTGATGGCCAAAGCGACAAATTCTTTTTTGGCGGAAGCATCAATGGAGAATTTGATACGCGTGACTTCACGCTAAGTTTTTATTTCAAATCGCTAAGCACTACAGGTACACAGACAATAATGCACAAATCTGGAACAGATTGTCCAAGTCAAAGTCATTTTGCGATTAGATACGAGGCAAATTCTCGTCGATTATTTGTTGATTTTGTTGAAAATAGCAATAAGATTGCATCAATTTCTGGCTACCCATTACTGCCAGGCAGTTGTTGGCAACATGTCACACTAGTTCGTAGAAATACAAAAACGATTCTTTATATAAATGGAGAATTGGCCGCAGAGGTAGGCGCTTCTTCTCGGGTCAATGTCCAAAATACTGGTGTTTTGACTTTTGGAGAAACGAGTTGTTCTGCAACTGACCGCTTTTTTGAAGGAATGATTGATGAGTTAAGAGTTTACAATCGCGCATTGTCCAAAAATGAGATTGAAGAACTTTACTTCGCTCCTGATAAGATATTGACACAAGATCTTCGTGTAATTTTAGGCGATCCATTTGATGTTGAAATAGGAAATACTTGTGCGACAGATTTTAAATGGACGCCAGACGATGGTGTTTTGGATGATACAGATCCTAATTCTCCGATTACGCCTACAGAGTCGATGACTTACAAATTATCATTTAGTGAGCCAGGATGTATTGCATTTGATACTATTCGAGTGGTGGTGATAAATCCCAATGAACTTGGCTGTGAAAAGGTATTTATGCCAAGTGCATTTACGCCAAACAATGATAACATCAATGATGTTTACGGTATAAGTAATCCAGAAATTTTCACTTTTGGTGGAGCTGAGTTGATTAGTTTTGATATTTTTGATAGATGGGGTAATCTCGTTTATCAAACGGATAGATCAAGTGAAACTTGGAATGGTTTCTACAGAGATCAACCCGTCAACCCAGGTGTTTTTCTTTATAAAATTCGATTCACTTGTGAAGGTGAAGAATTAGTTCAGGCTGGAAGTTTGACGATTATTCGATAGTATTTGGCCTTTGGTTTTATACAAATTTAAGCCACGGATTTTCACAGATTTCACGGATTATACTTTTTGCTTAATCCGTGAAATCCGCGTAAATCTGTGGCTTTTTTAATTTCTTATCGCACCACAATCAATTTTCCTTTATACACCACCTCATTCTTTTCATTTCCAAAATGATAAAAATAGATGCCTTTCGGCAAAAAAGAAATGTCTATCTGCTCACCTGATTGTAGATTGTTTTGTTGTAAAACCAATTGACCCGAAGCAAGGAATAGCCCCCGCTATTGTGTTTTGATCGCTCGTTTCGGTTTGTAATCGAAAAATGCACAAACCAAAACGTCTTCGACATTTACGCCGCCATTTTCTTAGGCAAAGTCTTCCAATGCGCCAATATATAACTTGTCAAAAGAGGAATAAAATGTTCATCCAAATCTTTCGGTAAAAGAGAAAACATCTTCAACAAAACCTGCATCGGAGTCAAATTTGGTTGTGCTTCTACCTACTGCCACCCAGCCACCTCCTTGTATTGGCATAATGCGCTCAAAACGATTTATGCTATATGTAGTTGTATCGGCGTAAATATGCTTTTGAAGCAAATTAAAATCAGAATCCCGTATAATAAAGATGGGTTGCATTTGTATTAACTGACCATTATCTATTTCCATTTTTCTGCTTTTGTATACATACCTTGCTTGAGAATCAAAATGTAAATCTTCAATACAACAATCTAAGTTGCCGTTTTATTCCAATCCCTTCACAAAGGTTTTAATTCTATGTTCTCGCTTCAGCTTTTTCGCAACAGCGTTGGCTTCTTTTTTATTTTGGAAAGAAGCGACCGTTACTGACATTAAATTTTTATATCCAAAATCGATCATTCGCACATCGTTGTAACCCAATTTTTGCAAACGTGCTACCATTTTATGAGCATTATCCATTTCCTTAAAGGAACCTGCGAGAACGTAATACTGACCGGTGCCATCAGAGACGACACTACCTTGGTCGTAAACGATTTCATTGGTTGTTGTAGAAACATTTACGGCTTGTGCAACTGGAGTTTCTGCTTGTATTTGTTGCGCTTCAAATGGACCAACGTTGGTAATAACAACTTCCGTCCTTCGGTTTTTTTGATGTTCTGCTTCTTTACAACGAACGCCATTTACACAACGATTCGTTACTTGTTCTTCGCCATATCCTTTGGCTACGATTCGATTATTAGGAACGCCTTGGCTAATTAAATACGCTACTGTATTATCACTTCTTTTTTGAGAAAGTTCTTTGTTGTAACTATCTGGTCCACGCGAATCAGTATGTGAAGCCAACTCCAAATCAATGTTTGGAAACTTCCCTAAAAAGGCCACTACTGCATCCAAATCTTGCTTTGCATCTGGTCGCAAAGTTGCATCGTTGAAATTAAAATAAATGTTTGGCAACTGAATCACCGTACCTGCTACCAATGCGCCGCCACCGCCGAGCGTAGGTTCGAGATAAAGCGTCGTTGCGACCCCCTTATTCTTTGTACATGGAGAAGTAGAAACGGTCGTAAATTCAGAAATTTGACCATTTTGACTGGCTACGATAGCATATACTTTATCACATTCCAAACAATACTCCACCGCTCCTCGATTGTCAGAAATCAAGGTTACTTGTTGCGAAGTTTCAGTATCCGTTACCGTCACTGTTGCACCTGCAACTGGCAAACCGCTTGCACCTTTGCTTGAAACCAAAGCTGAAAAATTCATACAGCTACCTGCTGGAATCATGTCGATAAAAATACCGCCTTCGACCATTTCTTGTGTTACCGTAACGTACTGTGGCAAGTACCCTGGCTTTTCAACTTTCATAATAATATTACCCCCTGGTACGGTTACTTTTCCATCTGGGCCTTTCACAACTGGCTCAGAACGATCAAAGTTTAAAGTATAGGATTTGCCGTCGGCAGAAGGCTTCAGTTGAAGTACACCTGGACTTCCATCTGTACCTGCAATCGCTTCTCCAAGAGACAAATCATCCATATCAATATAGGAATAAGTGACTCCTTCAATTGGATTTCCATCGGCATCTGTTATCACTAAATCAGCCGTTTTTTTCTTCTTTTTCTTACGAAGCGGACCACCTTCTCCCATCAAGTTGTAACTATAAATATCGTCTCCACCCAAGCTGCCATCTTTGCGAGCTGAAGAGAAATATCCGTTTTTATTATCACGGTCGATGATGAAACCAAAATCATCTGCTGCTGAATTGAATGGTGGTAACAAATTGGTTGGCGTTTCCCATCCTTCGACACCTTCATTAGTTACAAAAATATCAAGATCACCACTTCCACCTTGTCCATTAGAAGAAAAATATAATGAACCATCTGCGCTGATGAATGGAAAAACTTCATTACCTGGAGAGTTTACGGTACGCCCCAGATTGATTGGTTCGGACCAAGTGTCACCACTTTTGTAAGCAACCCAAATATCCATGCCGCCCATACCACCTTCTCTATCAGAAGAAAAGTAAAGTGCATCACCATCAACCGAAACACTTGGGTGTACCGTTTCAAAATCCTTACCGTTGAAAGGTAATTTTTGAATATTGGACCAACTACCACCTGAACCTGTCGCAGAAAAAATTTGCATTCTACGCTTTCTCATTTTTTCTTTATCGGAGTTATTTCTTGAGAAGTAAACAGTTTCGTTGGTTCTATCGAAAGTCAATGGACCTTCATGGTATTCGCTCAATAGTTCTGATGCAAACACTTCTGGTTTTTCTAGAAGACCATCGCTATTTCTTTTTGCCCGATAGATCGACATCATATTTTTATCGATGTTTTTATCTACGGCTTTCTTTTTTGCAGCAGCCACTTTCGTGGAAATAAAAACCAATCCATCTTCATAAAAGGCGGGGCTGTATTCCAGTTTTTCGGAATTGATAGCCACCTCATTTTTGATAACAACAAAGTTATCATATAACTCTATTTGAGCAGTTAATTGCGAGTAACCCGCGACTAAAATATAGATGATAAGGAATATACCTTTTTTCATTTTAAAATTTGTTTTTGTGATGCTGTGGTGATTTGTTCACCTACGAAAAATAATTTTTGGTTTTTCGTAATCATTTGGTGCCGAAAGATTCAACGATACCTTAAAATAAGATGTATTTTAAAATCCTTCCTATCAAATTCTTAAAAGAATCTTGGGTTTGACAAATCGCCTCTTTTTTTCGATCTCAAATCATATCGCATCAATGCTTCAAAGGAACCTGTTTGATATTTTGCTAATTGGCTGATTGTAAAGTCATACGCCAAGCCAGCACCAAAGCGTTCGTTCAACTGGTAATATAGTAGTAAATCTACGGAGTCTCCCAAACCATTTCCTCCAGCTCTGTAACTAATTCCAACCGAAGCATCTTTTTCAAAAATAAAACTCAAATTCACATCTAAATCCATTGGTGCATTTTGCACATATTTTGCCATCAAGGCAGGTCGCAATCGAATGCTTTCGTTTAATCTAAAAATACCTCCTGCCATAAAATATGCGTGCGGCACTTCTTGTGCTGCTGTTAAATTAGTTTCATCAAATCCGATATCAATTGCCAACATTCTTGGAACAGATGCACCAAAATAAAAATCTTGATAAGTTGCAAAAGCTCCGATTCCGAAGTTTCCAAAATATTGATTCATGTCCATTGCAGAAGCAGTCGCAGGATCGTTTTGGTGACGAAGCACTACACTCGGGTCTCCAAAATCCATCCCCAAATATCGAACTAAACCATGCATTCCTATACGAACGCCTAATTTTTTAGAAACTTTCAAATCATAAGAATATGCCATGCCACCTGTCCAACTATTTGAAATACCAGCAGTACGGTGCATGATTGACATTCCAAATCCTACTCGCTTATTCAACAAAGGAGAGTTAAAACTCAACACCTGAGAAACGGGTGCTCCCTCAAATCCCATCCACTGGTTTCGATACAATGCTGTAAAAGAAGGCACTTCTCTTGCTCCTGCATAAGCTGGATTTAGTGGCAAATAATTATTCATAAAATTGGTAAAATGGCTCTCTTGTTGCGCCATTGCACTGAATCCTATCACACACAATCCAAAGAGTAAAATATATTTTTTCATCTTTTTATTTTTGACCTGATATAAAATCAGGTGTGATTTTTTAATTTTAAAATGGAGGAGGATAAATTTTTAAAATACCCTCCTCCTATAAATTGAAGGTCACTTAAAAGCAGCCGGAACCAATAATCTCGGAGAGAGAAAATCGAATTCCGGCTATAGTGCCTAGCATCACCTAAATAAGGTCACAAACCCTTTCTGGGGTTGTGCATTTTCATTTCTGAAAAATAAGTAATAATAAGTTCCATCTGGAAGTGGTTGACCCTTATAAGTTCCATCCCAATCATTGTTGTATGGAGCTGACTTATAAACCTGATCTCCCCACTCATTAAAGATAATCATCTCATTACTTGGGAACGTTCCCGCTTCAATACAAGAAACTTCTAACAAATCATTTCTGCCATCATTGTTTGGTGTAATCACTGTTGGAATGACGCATTGATTCGGATCGTGTTTGATATCAAATGTTACAACTGCCTCTGCACAAGACATCGGACACTCTTCATAACAAATCTGATAAGTAAAGAAATCTTGATCCAGCTGCTTCTCATTTGGAGTGTATAAGAAAGTTCCATCTTTATTATTTTCTAATATTCCTCTAGCGGGTTGACTAACCACTGAAATCGTCAATGGACGAGTCAAGTTAAAGGTATCATTTCCAAGTACATTAATTAAAATGGGTGTCTCAAATAAAACCAAAACATAATCCATGACTGCTTGTGGAGCAGTCAAGACATCTACCATCATTGGATCTGACATACCAGAGGTACATCCGTCAGCAGTCGTTACTTCCACCATGTATTCTCCCGAATTTTCATCCGTTGGGAAGGGAACAATGACGGTATTGCTACTTGTGTTGATTGTAGTTGGCCCCGACCAATTGTAAATCGCATCTGGAATTAGTGTAGTTGATAGAATCAAACTATCTAAATCCTCACATGGGGTCGCGTTGTTAACACTCACTATTAGTGGTTCGACTCCTTCTGAAATCATTACTTCAATAGAACCAGTTGATGAACAACCGTTAGTATCCGTAATCGTAACTTCGTAAGTACCTGCATTGTCTTTTGTAATATTTGTAATAACTGGATTTTGAAGGTCAGAAGTAAAATTCATTGGCCCGCTCCAGTCCCATGTAACTGCTGCACCGCCTGTTTCACTCAATTCTAAATCGGTATCTTCAGTGATACAAGTCAATGGGTCGTTGTATTCCAAATCGACTTTTGGCCCTTCTGTTACCGTAATTATTACAGCGGCGGTATCTGTCACACAATCGCCTACTTCAACAAAATAAAAGTATTCAAAAACGCCTGTTACCATTGGCTCAACCGTTGTGGTCTGGGTGTTTGAAAGGTTGAATGTATTTCCATTCAATGTCTGTAACCAATTATACGTCACCCCATTGGGATGTGTATAAGATTGACCAGACAGATCAATTGAAGTACCCAAACAAATCGAGGTATCAGATGGTGTAACCGTCGGCATCATAGGGTTCGGGCCTAATGATATTTCCACTTCTATGGAGTCACGGCTAGTACATCCATCACCTGCAATTGCGGTGAGTATATAAAACCCAGCATTATCAGCGGTTACGTTTTGAATACTTGGACTTTTTAAAACAGAAGTAAACCCATCTGGTCCAGTCCAACTATAATTCGTTGCATCACCGATGGTCTCTGATAATTCAAGAATTTGCATTCCGTCAGAACATAAGAAAGGTGCATTTGAAGTCAAGGCAAGTTGCGGCGCTGCCGTCACATTGATTGTCATCATTACGGTGTCCGAGGGACAACCATTGACTTCTCCTAAATAAGTAAAGCGGTAACTTCCAGGCGTATCAAAGGAATAAATTCTTTCATTCGGAGCGGTCTCATTGAATGTAAATCCAGTGGATGGACTCACTTGCCAAGTATGTACTGGATTATTTCCAGTAAATAATGTACCCGTAATTGTGGTAGATTCTCCAACACATAATTCTATATCATTGTTGGTCGCCATAAGCGTTGGCATCACTGGAGCAGTACTGATTTGGATATCGACTTGCGCTGTGTCTGTACATCCAGCGGCAGTGGTTCCTACTACGGTATAAATTCCAGCTTCATTTGGACCAACACTCATTACTGTTGGAGAAGCAAGGTTACTTGTAAACATTTGTGGGCCACTCCAACTCCAAGTTGTTACCCCTGCCGTGTTGTCAGTTGCGGATAGATTCAAATCACTCGAACCGTCTGCGCAAAGCACATCATTATGATCGATCATCACATCTGGTTGGCTATTGACAGTTACAACTACATCAATTTTGGACTCGCATCCAGCAGCAGAAGTTGCTGTAACAGTATATGTTCCGTTGGCAGCAGTAGTTGCATTAAAAATCGTATCAATTGCGTTGGAAGAGGTATAATTATTTGGCCCCGTCCATAGATATGTAAATCCACCCGAAGGCATAAATGCTACTAATTCTATATCTTCTCCTTCACAAATCGTATTGCCTCCATTTGCTTCCGCATTCAAAGTTGGGATGGGATGTACTGTTATAGAGTAGGAACACTCTGTAGTATTTCCAGCATTATCATTTGCTTCATATCGCAATTCATTTGTTCCTATTGGAAAAGTAGAACCACTCGTGAGACCTGTGCCATCTACTTGTCTTGTTGTTACAAAACCACAACTATCCAATGCAAATGGAGGAACAAAAAACAATCTTGCCCCTGTACAGTTATCTGTACTTCCAAAAAGAATTTGGCCATCAGGATCACTAATTATTGACCCATCGACTAATACTTCTACGTCTGCCCCACAACTAGAGAAGTATGGTTTTATGGTATCAACCACTGTTACCGTAAAACTACAAACTGCAGCATTTCCACTCAGATCCGTTGCAACTATTAATACATCAAGTGAGCCTATTGGGAATTCATAATCTGGTTGATGTGTCTCCAAAAAGTTACCAATACCACAATTATCAAAGGCTGTTGGTTTTGTCCAATTGACTACTCCTTTACAAATTGCTGGGTCAACAAAAATACTTGTATCACGAGGACAATCAAGTATGATTGGCATCTCATCATCACGTACAACTACGTTGAAACTACAAGTATCATTTCCTTGAGCACTATAAGCTATGTACAAAACCTCCGTAGCACCAACTTGAAAGGTATCTCCAGGGTTGTGACTATTGACCAATGAATCTAAACCTACGGTTGTGTTCAAAGTAGGTTCTACCCATGTATAACTTGTACTACATTGAAGTGTATCTGAGTTCAGCGTTGTATCTATTGGACAAGAAATAAACATAGGTTGCGGTGACATCATCTGCGTTACCGTTACTGCAAATTGGCAAACAGAAGGATTACCCGCATCATCCAATGCAGTGTATTCTACCGTTGTGGTTCCAACCGTGAACATATCTCCTGAATTAAAATTGGAAGTTAAACTTGCCAATGCACAATTATCTGTTGCAGTTGGCGCAGTCCAAACTGCAGGTACCTCAGTAGTACTTGAAGAAACAATAAGATCTATATCATCAGGACAATCATTGATTGCTGGATTTTCATTATCAAAAACAGTTACTACAAATTGGCAAGTATCATTACCTTGATTGCTGTAAGCAATATAGGTGACTGTCGTCGCACCCAACGAAAATGTATCTCCTGAATCATGACTATTGGTCAATGAATCAAGACCAGCCATTGTATTTAAAGTAGGTTCGGCCCAAGTATGCGTTGCATTACAACTTCCCGCAGTTACAGGAATAGATGCATCGCCAGGACAAGTTTCAAATGTTGGCTGTGGGGACATCGGCTCTTCAACTATAATGTCGAAACGACAAGTATCTGAATTGCCAGCTTCATCCAATGCTACATATTCAACTGTTGTTGTTCCTATTGAAAAATTATCATTGGGGTCGAAATTAGAATCAAAACTTACCAAATTACAATTGTCGGTTGCAGTTGGTGGTGTCCACGAAACCGCTATGTCTGATGCTCCAACCAAAGCCGTTACCATAATATCTGTTGGACAATCGGCAATCGCTGGTTTTTCGTCATCGCTAATAGATACATTTCCATCAACCAAAGCATATTCGCTTGGAGAAAGTGGAACAGAACCTCTTGTTACTTCAATCGGAAAACCCGTTGCACTTTCAAAATTTATTGCAGAAGAAGAATTAATTCCTCCTGCCAAATCAAAAACCAATGAAACAATCACTGTATTGTCTGCAATATTTTCTCCTATTGGAAAATTGAAATCAGCCCATCGAATAGCGATGTTAGCACTATCAGGATGTTGTTCGAAAAAAGTACCAGTAGCAGGTAAAAAATTCAGGTGTCTTCGATATTTGATAACTGAAGTATCCCAAGCTACATTGAATTGAAAAGAAGATAGATTTTCGAAGTTATTAACTATAATATCTACTGTTACGGAATCAGGTTTACATTCAATTTCTTTTTGTTCTAAAGTAAAAGTAGGTAAACCTGCTGCTTGAGATTCTACAATATTAATATCAAAATCACAACTCGTATTGTTTCCTGCATTATCTGTTGCCAAATAAGTTACGGTTGTTGTTCCTACTGGAAAATCATCACCTGAATTATGACTTCCAGTAGATGAAGCGACGTGACAATTATCTGTTGGGACGGGTGTGGTGTAATTTACCACTTGAACCATCGTTCCCATTGGCACCAAAATCATCGTATCATTTGGACAAACAACCATTGGTGATTCAGTGTCAGAGAGTTTTATTTTTCCGTTTATCAACTCATAATCAGAGGCAGCCAACGGAATACTATTCTCAGTTACTTCTATTGGAAATGATTGAAGATTTGTAAAATCTACTGCCGTAGAATCTCCTCCCAATCCATTCAAATTAAACACTAAAGAAAGTATTGTCGTGTTATCTGGAATATCTTCTCCTACTGGAAAATTGAAATCTACCCAACGCACACCAATATTGGTACTATCAGGATGTGCTTCAAAATACGTAGCCGTTGCTGGCAAAAAGTTCAGGTGGTTTTTATACTTCACGATTGAAGTATCCCATTCCAATCCAAATTGAAAAGAAGATAGATTGTTAAAATTAAAAACCTTTAAATCAAAAATGACTGAATCTTCTGAGCAATTTAGGGTTGCTTGTTCCAATTCGAATCGAGGTGCTCCTGGATTAGTTGACTGTGTAACCGTTACATCAAAACTACAGTTTGCAGTGTTTCCACCAAAATCAGTAGCGGTATAACTCACGGTAGTCGTTCCTACTGGAAAACTGTCTCCTGAGTTGGCACTTCCTGCAAAGGTTGCTATTGCGCAATTATCGGCGGAAGTTGGCGCAGTCCAGGTGGCAACAGCAGATGTTGCACTGCTTCCCACTGCCACATTAATATCAGATGGGCAATTCTGAATGGTTGGATCTATACTATCAAAAATAGCGACAGAACCTTGATTGACCGTAATTTGATTATTAGGAATTTTCGTTCCTGTGCCATCTGTAACCTGAAAGGCTAAATCTGGCAATGAAGTAATGTTTACCGCAGATGAAGTACCTCCATTTCCAACTTTACTAAAAAATAAAGTAATAATGGTCGTTCCATCCATCAGTGACTCACCATTGAAGGGCGAATTAAAATCAGCCCAACCAACTCTCAACTCTCCTTTGTAAACAGAATCCTGTACAAAAATTGGAGAAGGAGGGAGTTGATGAGTCAAATGATCAAATTGAATAACCGATGTATCCCAAGTAACGCCATATTGAAAACTTCCAATATTGGTGAAACGCTCAACTGTTATATCAACTGGGATCAAGTTTGTGTCATCGCAGTGAACCGTTGCTGGTCCGACATTGAATGTCAACTGTGCAAAAAGCCCAGGTGAGAGCATTGAGAAAATGCCAAAAAACAATATGGCAAGTAATTCTTTTCTCATAACTAAAAAATTTGTGATTTGTGATTGCTAAGCATAATTAAAATTCAACTGGACATAATGAAATATCACGTCCAATCGAGTTCGATTGAAAAGGGGGACTAATCAAAACGGTTGATTCTTTTTCTGCTTTCTTGCTGAATAAATCAGCTCTTTCTTTAGGATGTGTGATTGCTATTTGACACCCATTTGGTGGAGGAGGTTTATAAAAACCATCAAGCCCAAAAGGACTTGATGGTTCTATTTTTTATTATTCTAAAATAATCATTTTTTGAACTTTCGTACCAAATTCAGTTTGAAGTTGATAGAATACAATTCCAGTTGTTGGTAGCACTTCTTTGCTAACTGTCACTTCATGATAACCCTGTGGATAGTCGCTATCAATCGTGTGTAAAAGTTTACCAGAAGCATCCATGAAATTTAACTGAACTGCTGTTGCGCCAGGCAATGTAAATCCAACGATAGTTTCGTTATCGAATGGGTTTGGTATATTTTGACGCAAGTCAAGATTATTCTCAAATGTATTTACGGTTGATGAAGTACTTGATTCGAAAACCAATTCTACTTCATTTTTCAATTCACCAGTGCTCTCGATTACTTGCATTGGAATCAAATTATCAGATGCACTGATGGCACCTTTCAATTCAAAATCAGCTGCTTTACTTTCGAAAATTAAAGTGAATATTACATCATTATCATTCAAACTAACGGCATCCATGTTGATGTAACCCGTTGTCAATTGACCGTCTGCAACTTTCGCATCTTTAAAGTTGAAAGAAGACAAGTTTGGCAAAACACCTGGAATTACATCTACATATTCTAATGACTTAGAATCGAAATCAATTGTGTATTGGTATCCATTGATGCCATTGAAATCTTTTGCTTTGAATTCAACTTCTACTCTTTCTCCAGTGTTTTCAATTGATTGATTTTCTAATAAGAATTCAAAATTACCACCTTGACGTAATTGCGCATTTGCATCTGCATCTACATCTCCTGTTTTTACACCTATGAATTTCACTAATGAATCCTTAGTAACAGTAGTCGAGTATGACTCGCTGAAAAGTCCCCAAGGACTTGCCGTAGTTGACAAGTTTGGTGCCTCATGAATAAATCTCCAAGAAGTATTTCCAGGAATAGAAGTCATTGCTGGGTCAACTGCCAATTGGAAGATCAAAATCGCATCGTTACCAGTGATAATATTATCTCCATTTGCATCTGCTGCAATATTCTTATACCCAGAACCAAACGTGCTTGTTGGGTTAGGATGTTGTAAAGTCAAAAAGGCATCGTTTACGGTTACCCCATTTTTCCAACCTATATTTTTGGTAGGTGTGAAAGTGGCTGTTGAACCTGATGTTGCCATAAAGCCAAAAGCATCTCCAGTACTGTTAGTAGTTATAGTATTGGTTGTAGCTCCAGTTTGTGCTACATCAACATTTGCAACTGGTAAACCTTCCTCTGTATTTATTTCTACATTGAAAGTAAAAATACTAGTGGCACTGAAAATAGATAACTCTCCGTCCTCCGTAGCTAAGTTGCCCATAATTGGAGCACCACTACCAACTACTCTCATAAGAGAGGCATTGGTAATAACAACTGGCGTTGAAGTTCCATCTGCACCAGTAGCGTCTATTTCTAATTCAAACAAACTACCTCCATCCGCTATAGTAGCAGGGTTGCTATTACTTGTAGCAGTCCATAGTACTGAATAGCCATTACCTGTAGTCGTTAGGTTGGAACTAAATGTACCTTTTGTAGAAAGTTCAGTATTAATATTCACCAAATTCATGACATCCCCAACTGTGATATCTGTAACTTCAACATTGAATCCAAATGAGGTAACATCAATAAACTGCTCAGCAACAATTGGAAGGTTGTCAGTCATATTCTCTTCGATAGCTAAATCTTGAGCCGTAATCAATGTACCATCAATTACGGTAGAGTTTGACGTACAAGTAGTTGTATTACCTGCTTCATCTTCCACAGTAAGCAAAATTGAAACTGCTCCAATATCAGCAGAAGTGAAAACCACTTGGTCTGCGGTGATATCTAACATATTTTGAGTCGTACAATTATCTGTACTTGCACTCGCAAAGTCAACTGGATTAATAGTAGTCGTTGAATTACCGCCTAAGTTGATAGTTTTATCCTCGCATATTGCAGATGGAGCTGTTTCGTCTTTGATTTCGATATTCAAAACTGCAGTTACTGGCCCAGTTTGATTAGAAGGATCATCTACCGTAATTGTGAAAGAGTAAGGAGAATTATCTACATCCATTAATTGAGAAATAGTAGAATTACCAGACGTTCCTCCATTTATAGTATAAATCAAATCTTCGATATCAGCACAGTTATCTGAAATTTCATTCGTTAATGATTTCAAATCAAAATCGACAAGCGTA
Organism: uncultured Saprospiraceae bacterium; assembly: GCA_938010715.1. Classification (GTDB taxonomy): domain Bacteria; phylum Bacteroidota; class Bacteroidia; order Chitinophagales; family Saprospiraceae; genus JAGQWW01. Next base: position 2,928 of record CALLVG010000215.1, on the reverse strand, counting down.
TCACAAGAGTTTTTACCTGTAGAAATCACCATTGGATTTGGGAAGTTGACTACTGGTGCTACCCTATCTCTTACTGTTATTCTTTGATCAACAGTCGTTGCAGTTGTAGTACTTCCTGAAACGCCCACACATCCATCTTCCGCTGTCCATTTTCTTGTGATGATGTAGTTATAATAAGAAGTCATTTTTGGATCTGTTCCCTTAGTATTATCTGAATCATCTGAAGGAACCATCCAGTTATTTCTACAATTATCCTCAGCTTCTAAAGCTAAAGCAGCAGGAATATTGTCACATTCAACTACAACATTATTAGGTACAGCTGTAACAAAAGTTGGCGCTACGTTATCTACAATTGTAATTTCTTGCACACAAGATTTTGAAGCAGTTCCATCGGTTACAGTCCATGTTCTTTCAATCACACCACAAGTTGGTGATAAAAGAGCTGGATTATCAATTGGTGTACTCAACATTCCATTACTACAATTGCTGCTAAATGTAGGGATTCCAGCTCCATTTGCTGTTGCTGTATAATCATCTTCACAACTAACTGTCATATTAGTAGGACAAGTAATACTTAAAGCAGTAGCCCCATTAAATTGCCCTGGGTGAACTATAATAGTAGCAGGGCATGAAGCAACATTACCTGCAACATCTTCACCAGTCAAAGTAACCATTTGAGTTCCAATATCTCCACAATCAAACATTGAAGGTGCGACTTCTAAGGTAAGACCACTACAGTTATCTGTACTTCCAAAATCTACTTGTTGAAAAGAGATAGAAGCAAATCCATCACCATCAAGATAAACATCCACATCAAAACTTATACAGTTCATCTGCGGTGCTGTATCGTCATTTACTTGAATAGTTACTTGGTGTTGTGTATCATTTCCATTCAAATCTTCAATTGTGAACGTAACAACTGTAGTTCCCAGAGGGTAAACACCAGAAGCATCTTCTTCTCCATTTCCTACTGGAGAATCATTGGTAATATCTAAATATTGGAAAGGAATACAATCCGTAATATCAGCTGCAGTTAGCGCCAAATTTACCATGGCATCACATCTACCAATATCTGTTTTTTGAGCAATTGTGGTTAGCGTATTTGCACTAATTACAGGATCTTCAGTGTCCTTTACGGTAACCACTTGTTCTATTGTATTTGAAATATTACCACATGCATCTGTTGCTATCCAAGTTCTCGTTACTTTGTAATTATAGTGATCAAACATTCCAACCTCAGCTGTAGTTAAAAACTTACCATCAGCGTCTAGCCTATCATCGACAATTGTAGTATTAAGTGTTGCAGAACATTCATCGACGATCACTGGATCTACTATTGCTAAAATATCTGATTCACAATCGACAGTCACATTATCTTGATCGCAATTTGTGCCAGCCATATCACAACCAGTTTTTTCAAGTACTGGTATATCATCATCTTCCACTACAATTACTTGATCACAAGAAGAAGTATTTCCACTTTCATCTTCTGCTTCCCAGGTAATGACAATCTCGTAACAACCTGTCATACTTGCCATAGAATCAACAGAAGGCGTGATGCTAGTCATCCCACAGTTATCAGAAGCAGTGGCCATGCCATTTCTATAATCTAAAACATTCGCTGGTAAATCTTCACATTGCACAGTACCACCTGCAGGACAGGTAATCTGTGGTGGCGTACCTTCTTGAACTGTAATATTATTTGTACAAGTTGCTGCATTACCCGCTGCATCAAATACAGTGTAACTCACCGTAACCGGAATAGGGTTCCCATTCATATCCATCTGGATATCTGCACATGTCAAAATAGATGGCATTGTCGATACAGAAGCTACACCGCAATTGTCATCACTATCCCTAATGATATCTTGCGTTTTACCCAAATTTCCAAGGTCAACCTCTCCGTTTGAGTTTAAGGTAACTGTATATGAAGATGGACAAACAGCGATTGGTGGCTCATTGTCTATAATAGTTATGTAAGGTTTACAAGTTCCAGTGTTTGAGTTTTGATCCTCAAATTTTAGAGTGACTTGTACTGGAGGATTAGCAGAGCTTGTTAAATCAACACACTCATAATCTTCTACCATCATTGATTCAATAAGGAAAGTCATATTATGAGGAGCAGTACAATTATCTTCAATCTCACCATGAATAAATACTGTTCCGTCAGTATCTGTAATTGCTCTTTCCCATAAATAAGGTGCAAAGTCATTTTCCAAACTAAAGTTAGAAGGTCTTACTGCAGCATGAGCTTCTAAAGCATCATTATCTGTTATCATTCTAAAACCAACTATATCTCCTTGGTTAACTGAAATCGTTCTTAAACGATTCAATTGATTTACATTGGTACTTAATTTCGTGTAATTTCCATTAATTAAATACCCAAACTCTTCCCCTGCATTGAGCGTATCTTGTGAAACAAAATCCCATCTGAAAGATAAAGAACCTGTTGATTTCACTCTAATAGTATAGTCCATCTCTCCCAAATCAGGCCAACTTCCATCATTTTTCGTTTTAAACGCTATCGCTTTATCGCCAGCAAGTAACCAACCTGCTTCAACAAATGCTTTACCATTTTCATCTAATGGAACAGATATATTTTCACATGTGACTGTAGGTTCAAGCTGATCTTCAACGGTCACTGCTACAGTACAATCACTAGTATTTCCAGAAGCATCCGTTGCAGAAACTTTTACGTCAATTGGGCTTGTTGCAGTTGTTGTGATATTATCACAATTGAGTGAAGTTATATCCGTTGATAAAATTAAATCGAAATGATTCGTACAATCAATATCCTCTATAGCATCACCTGCAAAAAATGCTTTTCCATCACTACCAGCAAAACGAGGGGTCCAATCTGTATAAAAATTATCGGCACCATAAATACCAAGAGTTGGAGTGAAGTTATCGAGTTTTAACTCTGCTCTT
>CALLVG010000214.1 GCA_938010715.1 uncultured Saprospiraceae bacterium | reverse complement strand
TTTTATTTGAACTACATAAAACATTTAAGATTATACAATATAAGGAATGGTTCAAAAATAAATTTACATTCCTTTGATTGTTCTTTTTCCCTTCTGCTGCATTGAAAAGCTTCGTAGATGCCTTGCATCGCCTATGTTTTTAGCCTTGCAGAAGAAAAAAATAACGGCCCATAGAAACGCAATTTATTGCTGAACCATTCCTAAAAAACGGAGCCACTAAATGAAAGGAGGCTGTCTCATAAAGCTTAATGTGGGGACTTTCAAAATCCGTCACATTTTTAAGTGGTTGACAATCAATAGCTCAAAGATATGTTCGATTTTAAAAATCGAACATATCAGAACCTTTGAGACGGCCTCCTCTGAAAAATTTAATAAACCTCTATTTTTAAAATGTTCATCAAAATTACTATTCCAAAATCAACTTTCCTGAATCCAACCACACACCACCACTACTGATTTTATAAAAATAAACACCTGTCGGTTGTCCATCAGTTTGCCATTCTATTTTTCCGTTTGCTCCTCGAATCTCTTTAATTTTCGCGCCAAGCGTATTGTAAATTTCTATATTAAAATCAGTAAACTCGGTTGACTTGTTTTCAAACCAAACTACATCTTTTGCTGGATTAGGAAACACATTAATGTATTGGTTCTCAGATAGTTCCGCAGTAGATGTCGGGCCATTTGTAATTTGGATATTATCTAAAAGATGAACATTGCCTTGTTCAAAATTTCCTTGAGCAAAAGCCACGATACTGCCAAATAGGGTAAAAGAATTCAAAGTAATTTGCCCGTTAAAATCTTGAGGAAGTTGGATGGTATGCCTGACCACTTCACCCTCATTTTGATCCATTATCATAATGGGTTCAAAATCTGGATCATCTGTAGAAACTGTAAATATGGAAGAAAATTCTTTGGGAATATTGTAGCTGTTTTCAATAGTAAATTGAGTCAAATCAAAAGAAAGCGTTGGGTCATCCATCCCAGTCATATCAACACAAATCTGTGCTTTACTATCATAACCTTCGTGCTCTTGCAAAATTTTGCGAAGGTTTTGGCAATCTCTGGAAATACCAATACTTCCAGGACTTGTTCCTGAAAAACCAAGTACCTGCTCCCCATTATACTGCACTAATCTAACAATTGTTTTTCCGCTTTTATCTAAAAACAAATCTGGGTCATTGTTCAAATCAAAATCATCGAAATTCTCTGAATAATCATTTGGTGATTTTTTGAATAACAAACTTTGCCCCATCGTACTATTATTGTTCATATTCGCATCCGAATAATCTAAACTTCCTGAAAATTGGAACGTTCCATTCTCTGCAATTGAGATTGGTAAATTGAAATTTTCGCGATGTCTATTGTTTTGATTTAAATTGTTTGGCAATGTAAAAACGAGCGCTGTATCTATCGAAGAAATTTGTAAATCTACCTTCATTTCTGTACCCGCAGGTATCATCATGCAACCTTCATTTCTTACTTCAACCTGAAGTATAAATTCATCTGGAGCGCAAATCACATTGCCCACTCTTTGTATTTGTAAAACTGCATCTGGTATATCATACTCGGTTACAAAAACCTCTCTTCTATCATTATTATTGATGGCGTTTTGATCTTGAAAAGTATTTTCAATATAAACTTCAATTCGTTCTCGATTACCAGTAGTGCCTCTAAAGCTCAATGGCTCTCTAAATGTCAATGGTAATTTTTCGCCCATTGGAAAATCATTTTCTAAAACAAATATCTGCGTGAAGCGACCTGAACTTGCGCCACCTGAATCAGAAATTAGCCGATAACCAAGCTCGATTTCAGTGCCTGCAGGCAGGTCAGTATTTGATAAATTTTCAAGTTCAATTAAAATTTCTTTTGTAGAATTTGCGCCACAGATGACGGTATCTTTATTCAAAAGGTGAATTGCTAAATCTCGATCCAAAGTAAAATCTTCTACTACAGAAATTCCAACCGCATGCCAAGCATTGACAACCGCCGTGTATTCCCACGAATCAATTCCCCACATATCTGCCGCTACTTCGAGGGTAGATTGGTAGGCATGATAATAATCTGAATTAGGAACTAAATAAGCAGTTTGAATTGTAAAAACGACCTGCATCGTTTTATCCATTCCAAGTTTTTGAACGTTGAAATTATCTCCGTTTTCATTGGTTCCAGTTCCACCTTCTACCAATAAATAAAACCAGTGGTTCATCACATTTGAGTTGGTGTGAACAGCCTCAGAAGAACTCCAAAAACGCCCCTTATAATATTTTGGATGATTTCGAGTATTTGGATTAGCCATATTTCTAAAGACATTTTCCGTCGTATCTCTTCTAAAGTCATGTGCGATTTCCCACGTAAAACCTGTTGGATTGAGATAATATTCCAACCCTTTTCCGAACATATCGGACATGGACTCATTCAAGCCACCCGACTCGTAACGGTAAACCATACCTGAATTGAAACGAGTTAATCCGTGGGTAAACTCATGACTCACCACATCAATTGATGTCAATGGCCCGTAACCCGTACAATCACCGTCACCGAAGGTTGCAAACCTTCCATTCCAAAATGCATTGACAACTGATTCGCCTTCATTGAGGTGAATTACTGAACGCAACTCATGCCCATCATTGTCGATACTATTGAAACCAAAGCTATCGCGTAACCAATCAAAATACCTCGAAGCTGCCCAATGTGCGTCCCCCGCTGCATCGTCATCAAAATCATTTTCCAAATCAAACGTTGGGGAATCACTTGTAAAAGGCGAATCAGTATAATCATTAATTGTAACAATTCCTTTACCACGCGAAAAATCTTGCAATAAATACTCACCTGGCGCAATCGAATCGACCACCACTGACTTTTCACCATAATATCTCGTCTTCACTTTTCCTTCTACTTCAATATGGCACACCTGCGGGATGATGTCTATGATATTGCCCGAAATGGCATCAAAAATATATTGATCATGGCGTGGCGGGAAAGAATTAAATTCTAATTCAAAAGTGTAAGCCAAAGTGTATTCGCCTGAATTTCGTGGGTATTGTTTGTCAGCAACGACCAACTCAGGAGTAGAGTTTTCGATAGCTTCGAAAGTTAACCCTTCTGGTAATTTGCCATCGTTTTCTTTTTTTGCTTGCTCAAGTGCTTCCAATTTTGAAAACTCAAGCGCTTGGTATTGAGTAAAGTTCGGCGTTGTTTTTACATTGATATTTGGCAACAAATTTCCACTGGCTTTTTTTAGTTCGCCGTTTTTCTCATGCAAAATATAAACGCCATTTAGCACTGGAATACCTTTATATTCTTGCTGATATTTTGTGTGTTTCCAATTGCCTTTGGTCTCGACTACTCTATCCAATTGCAAATCTTCTACAGAGGCAATTCCCAAATTTGCCTTTTCGGTTTGTATAAAATCTTGATGGGTTTTGAATTGGGATAAATCCTTTTTCCACTCATTTTGCTTGATAATCGCCAAATTCGACGCCCCTTTTTTCGATTGTGCAAAAAGGTTTTGAGCTGAAAAAATGACTGCAAAGATTAAAACGTAACGTAACGCTATTTTCATAAGATGGCTGTTTTTTTATTGAAAATTAAAATGCTCTGAAAGGTAGGACTTTCAGAGCATTTTTTTTGAATGCGTTTTATTTGATTGGGTTAGTGTCCTTTGTTGGACATGGTTGAAGATTCAAATTGAAAGATTGAATAATTATCTGGATCACCCAAAAGAAATGTCTTATTGTTTTGAAATTCCTAAATCTTCAGAAGTGCACATTTCAGGTGTTATCCATCATAAGCGATGCAAAAAGGAATTTGAAGGTTTTACTAAATAGGAGTTATTGATTCAAAAAGAATATCGGGTTAAAAAGAACAATAACTTGTATTGTTTTCCTGACCAAACCTACATCTATTTTGATAAAAAACTTGATCTCAAAATGGACACCTGAATCAAACGACCTTGACTCATTAGAAAATGCAGGAGAATATATTGGAATGATGGAGCGACTTTTTGTTTTTGGTTTTACAATAGTGGGACAATGGTCTGCTATTGGTTTCGTACTTGGCGCAAAATCAATTTTCAGATTTGGAAATATGCGAGGAAAGGACGACCGTAAAATGACTGAGTATGTGTTGATTGGTACTTTATTAAGTTTTGGATTAGCTATGTTAAGTAGCCTAACTCAAATAATCGACACATTTTTGACAAACAAATTTTTCGCTACCCTGTGTTAAAAAATATTTCCGTAGCGCGGCTATGCAAAGATTTTTTGCCTTGATTAGCAAAAAATCTGCTCTGCCAGAAATGACAATTATTTAACTTAAGCTACTTAAGTGGACCCTCATTTAGATGGTTCGTATAAAAAATACATTTTCCCTACCACTTCACCACCTTCAACCCTTTCTTATCCGTCATGAATCGCTTAATAATCTTCTTCACCTCAGGATTACTCTGATAAGTTTTGATTGTTTCCAGTAATTCTTCAACAGAACCCGTAAAGTCTTCTTCATCAAAATAGCCAAAGCCGAGATACTCTCCATCTTCAACGGCTACGACTGCTTTTTCATTAGGAAAGCGGCCTTTATCAAAAATAAAGAAATTACCTTCGAGAACAGTGGATATTTTTTCGAGCGCTTGATTGGCTCTTTCGTTATATTCTTCAACTGATTCTAAGCCACCACAGGCACCATTACATTTTTTGATAGAATGATAAAAACAAACACCATCACCTGGTTCTAAATTTACCAATTTATTACAAAGTTGGAACTCATTGACTACTCCTTGAAGCGCGCCTTTTGCGTGGGTGATTTTGCCATATTCATTGATGATGTTAAGCTTTTTTCGCTCTTTAGATTTGGCGGAACTGGCATCAAAAACCACATACCCAGCTTCATTAAAATATTGATGAACGAAAGCTGGGTAATGTTTGACGCGTTGTGCCTTATTTACAGTTGGAGAAAGCACTTTTATCTCATGTGATTCGAGTAATAGCGCGACCAATTCGCTACCAGTAACTTCCGTACTTATGGAGTGAGTATTCTTTTGCAAAATGGCTGCCTTACGCGTTTGGTCAGTAAAATGCTCCATGATTCGCTTCCGAATATTGATGCTTTTACCAACGTACAGAACATCTCCTTTTTTATCATGCATGTAATAGACTCCTGCCTCCTCTGGCAAACCATGCAGGTATTCGAGTGTGATTCCATGCGGTAGTTTTGATTCTTTAATCCCTCGATTGATGAAATCTGTTGCTTCTGATTCGCCGTTTTGTTCGTTCAAAATCAGTTCAAATAATTCAACGGTTGCCATCGTATCTGCCATCGCTCTGTGGCGTGCATTTACTTTTATTTTAAAGTATTTTATCAAATTTCCCAAAGCATAGGAACGAAGTCCTGGAAAGACCTTTCGCGTCAAGCGTACCGTACACAACAATTTTCTCGAAAAGGTAAACCCCAATCGATTGAATTCTTCTCGAATAAAACCATAATCGAAGCGCACATTATGAGCAACAAAAACTCGCCCCTCGGTCATTTGAACGATTTTTTTGGCTACCTCATAAAACTTGGGTTGCCCTTTTACCATATCGTCGGTAATGCCTGTGATGTAGGTGATATTGGCTGGAATTGGGCGCTCAGGATCGAGTAAAGTTTCGTAAGAATCTATTACTTTTTCGCCATCATGGATGACGATTGCAATCTCGGTAATTTTATGTTGATTGGCCCTTCCTCCGGTCGTTTCAATATCAATGATTGCGTACTCTGTGGCCATTATTTGAATTATTATGTTTTAAAATTAAGCAAATTTAAAAACATATTGGTTAATTTGGAAATTAACAGAAGGCAATATTTAAAAACATATTTGAGGAATTCCTCCTCCGTCCGCCACGGTGGACACTACCTCAAAAGGAGAGGACAAGCAACTCATGAGTTAGTTTCTGATATATTAATCTAAAAAATTTCGATCTGGAACAATTACAATTCCCGAAGTAGCAAGTTTTCCATAATCTTCATAATCCATGAAAATATAGCCATTGTCTGCCCATTCACTTCCCCAATTGCCCATCAGTTCAAAACCCTCCAAATCATGGTTGTAACCTACAACGATCATGGTTACTTCAAGCGTTGGTTTTTTGATGATTTTATGCCAATATTTTATACCTTTCACGGCAAGAAATCTTTCATCGACGCCGATTGAAATTAGTATCGGATTGCCACGCATCAATGCTTTTCGAGTTTCAAATATCTTCCTGTTTTTGCTATTATCGGAAGCAAAAACCTGTAAAAACTTACGAATTTTATATTTGTTGGTAGCATAAACTGCTGTAGAAATTGTAGTGGCATCATAAGGCATAATCGCAGCTGAAACAGTCCCATTCGTTGCCAAAAACCTCAAGCCTTCCTCTAAGTTTTTATTTTGAGCACTCAAAGAGATATAATCAGGACTGAGGTTGTCTTTGAAGTTATTATCAAAATTCACATAATACTCCAAAAGGGTTGCCAAGGAATAAGCATACAACTCCCCTTTCTCTCCAATTTTTCGTGGAGGCATCATGTAAGGCTTGATGGATTTTTCTTCCAAAAGATTTCTTGATTTAGTACCAACACCTGGCATGACTGGCATTAATAAATCAACCATTTCTGCATCAGAAATAGCGATTTGCGACCAATCAGTTTGTGCTCCTTTTGGGATTTTTGTAGAATCACTTTGAGCAAAAATTGATTGAAAAATCAAAATTTTAAAAATTAATACAAAGAAGACTTTTGAAAGTGAATTATTCATTTGACAAGGTTTTGACCTCGATTTGAACGATGTGGATTTTAAAATTATTCTTTTCAGTGTCACTATTTGGCATAAATCCCCCTTCAAACTCATTTTTTTAAAAATTAGATATTAAATAATTTTGTACCCTAAGTTTCAATTGCAACTTTTGCAGCCTCAATTAGAATTTCAACTTTATTTAAAATTTTAAATAATAAAAATGGCAGTTTTAGTTACTGACAAGTCAAATATTATAGTTCAAGGATTTACTGGAAAGGAAGGTAGTTTCCACGCTGAACAAATGATTGAATATGGTACCAATGTAGTGGGTGGCGTTACACCAGGCAAAGGTGGTCAAGAACATTTAGGTAAACCTGTTTTCAATTCAGTACATGAAGCAGTGGTAAAAGTAAAAGCGGATACGAGTATTATTTTCGTTCCACCTAAATTTGCGCCTGATGCAATTTTGGAAGCGGCTGAAGCTGGTATCAAAGTGATTATTTGTATCACTGAGGGTATTGCGGTTCAAGATATGGTGAAAGTAAAAGCTTACTTAGAGCAGATGCCTGATGTAAGATTAATTGGACCAAACTGTCCGGGCGTGATGTCTCCAGGAATGGCAAAAGTTGGCATTATGCCAGGTTTTATTCACAACCCAGGAAGAATCGGAATCGTAAGTCGTTCAGGTACATTAACTTACGAGGCAGTTGACCAAGTTACCAAAGCTGGTATGGGGCAATCTACTTGCATCGGAATTGGTGGTGACCCTATTATAGGAACGACAACCAAAGAAGCGGTTGAGCTTTTGATGAATGATCCTGATACGGATGGTATCGTAATGATTGGTGAGATTGGTGGAAGCATGGAAGCAGATGCTGCTCATTGGATTAAAGAGCACGGCACAAAACCAGTTGTTGGTTTTATCGCTGGACAAACTGCTCCAAAAGGAAGAACGATGGGTCACGCAGGTGCTATCATCGGCGGTGAAGATGATACAGCTGAGGCAAAAATGAAAATCATGGCGTCCTGCGGAATTCACGTTGTAAGTTCACCTGCAACAATTGGTGAGACAATGGCCAAAGCACTTGGCAAATAATACGCGAATAAGAATTTATTCCCAAATACAGAGTTTATAATTCAGATCGGGAGGTAATCGTAAGGTTATCTCCCTTTTTTTTGGGGACACAGAGTTACGCAAAGGTTCACAGAGAATCATTGTGCACTCGCCAAAAGTGGCGGGAGGCTCTTTCCTTTCATCCGATTGGCTTTTGTGAGGAAGTAGATTTTTTTGGTTACTTTTTTATCAAAAAAAAGTAACAATGCCAAGAATAATGCAACTGCATTTAATAACAAGCAACCAATTTATCATGCTCAATCAATTGAATAAAATTACCTGCAAAGGAAAAACAATCGGCCTTGAAAAGCCGATTGTTATGGGTATTCTCAATGTTACGCCTGATTCGTTTTTTGATGGTGGAAAATATGAAAGAGAAAACGACATTTTAAAACAAGCAGAAAAAATGCTTGATGAAGGTGCAACGATTTTAGATATTGGTGCTATGTCCTCTCGACCAGGTGCAGTTGAAATATCGGAAAAAGAGGAACTTCAACGATTGCTTCCTGCTATCCATTCTATTTTAAAAGAATTTCCAGAGACCATTCTTTCCATTGACACCTATCGGAGTGGGATTGCTAAAAAAGTTATTGACACTGGTGCTGCTATCATCAATGATATTTCGGGCGGTCAATTGGATGATAAAATGTTTGAAACTGTTGGAAAACTTCAAGTGCCGTACATTTTGATGCACATGAAAGGCAATCCTCAAAATATGCAGCAATCGCCTGATTATGAAGATGTTACGCTCGAAATATTTGATTGGTTTACTTTAAGAATCAATGAACTGAAAGCGGCAGGTGTTAAAGAAATCATACTCGACCCTGGTTTTGGTTTTGGAAAAACGGTTGCTCATAATTACGAACTTTTGCAAAAAATGCACGTGTTCGCGATTCATGACTTGCCTGTGCTCGCGGGTATTTCGAGAAAGTCTATGATTTATAAGATTTTAGAAAATACGGCTCAAGAAGCTTTGAACGGAACCTCCGTATTACATTTGGTCGCCTTAAATGAAGGAGCAAAAATCTTACGCGTCCATGATGTAAAAGAAGCAAAAGAAGTCATAAAACTCTGGGAAGTCTTAAAGGAAAATAAAAAATTCTAAATTGAGAAACACATCTAATACGAAATTCGATTGCCAATCCGTTTGTATTTGTTTTTTAGAGATGTATTATTGCATTCTACTTATATTTTCCTAACCGAAATTTACATTTGAACAACCTTTCAGAAAATACCATAAAAAAAGTTGCTGTCCAATTTTTGAAAGCATACTACAAGTATCGCCCTCGAACAGGTGACGCCAAAGGTAAAATTGATCTGGTAACAGACGATGGAATTATTTCTGATGGGCAAATTACTTTCCCAAATGAAGACGGAAAAACTTTCGTAGCTACATTTGAAGCCACTTCTGCCGAATCGCGAAAAGAAGTGCTTTTTCAAAAACAAAAAAAACTGCTTTGGTTTGACAGCATCGTAATTGGTGGTCTTCTTTCTACCCTTTTTATGAGTTTGAGCTATAAATATCATTTTCTGTCGCTTCAAGAAATTTACTGGGTTGGATTAATTGCAAAATTTTTGAGCTCCTTCCTTGTGTTCGCCTTTTTATTTAAAATATTATTTGGAGGTCTTCGTCGTTACAGACACATCTACGCGATAGAACAATTCAAGCAATTTTTTGCTAACGAACAATGGATCGTAATCGGAGAAGATGTTTTTGAAAATCCATTGGATCCGTATTTAAAAGAATTAAAAAATCAATGTGTCAATCTGGGTTTCGGATTAGTTGAAGTAAAAAAAGATTTGACACCACATCTCATCATAACTCCTGCAAGAGAGGAAGTTTTCAAACCTAAAAAAAGAAAAGCACTACCCTTTTTAGAAAAAGTAAATTTGCCATCAATTCCATCATCGAGCCGATATTCCAATCTTTGGAAAAGTTTCAACAAATCAGTTCCAAAAGATTTTGGTACAGCAACTTCTATTTATAAATTTCAGAAAAACTATTGGCAACATTTATCAATCTTTGGAACTTGTTTGCTGATAGTAGGATTTATTTTCTTCAAAGAATGGCAGCGAGAGCCAATCGCATACATTGAAGAAACCGAACATTTAGATCAACTTGCGGAACTAAAAATTTTTGAAGAACCAAAACCTGAACCAAAGGTTTTTGAAATAGATACCACAGCCGATGTTTTAACTGAAAAATCTGTTGCGGCCTATCTCGATTTAAATGATCCGCCACCAGCCAGAAAAACAAACCAAACATCCAATCAGCAATTTTATCTCAATTCTAATGGAGAGCGTATCAGCTATGGCTGCGAGCGTTTTTCAAACATGAAAGATGAATATTATCTTCTGTTAGAATCAGAATATACCAATCTTGAAGACGCTATGTCGCGCCTCGAAATTTTGCGTAAAGCCAGTATTGATGCACATTGCATTTGGTCAGGTTGTTTCAAAGATATCATGCCGATGTACTTGGTTTATGTCGATTTGATTCATTCAGATAGAAAAGATGCCCAAAATTCTTCTACTTCTTTTGGTGAAAAATTGAAACGCAAAAATCTTTATAAAGGTGGAATTATGGTTTTGCCTGTTAGAATCGCCGATTGAGTACCTAAAAACTCAATTATTATCGTTAATGAAAATCTTTATGTTCAATTATGCCTTCCAAAACCATAGTTAATGGTATTTTTGCGGCAAATTTGAGAAAATGGTTACAGTACAAGATTTATCCCTTCAATTTGGAAAGCGCGTTTTATTTGATGAAGCGAACGTATTTTTTGGTCCAGGCAATTGCTATGGAGTCATCGGAGCCAACGGCGCCGGAAAATCAACTTTCCTAAAAATTATTTCTGGTGTTAAGGAAGCCAATAAAGGTTCAGTTACAATTGAGCCGGGCAAGCGAATGGCAGTCTTAAAGCAAGATCACTTTGAATATGATGAAGTACGTGTGATTGACACTGTGATGATGGGACATGCCAAACTTTGGAGTCTTATGCAGGAGAAGGATGCCATTTACGCTAAACCTGATTTCTCGGAAGAAGATGGACTAAAGGCAGCCGAATTGGAAGGAGAATTTGGAGAAATGAACGGATGGAATGCCGAGCCAGAAGCGGCCTCCCTTTTGAGTGGAATTGGAATCAAAGAATCACTTCATGAAAAATTATTGAAAGATTTGGACGGAACTCAAAAAGTACGTGTGCTGTTGGCTCAGGCGCTTTTTGGTGACCCAGATATTTTGGTACTTGATGAGCCTACCAATGATTTGGATATTGAAACTGTGAATTGGTTGGAAGACTTTTTATTAGATTTCAAAAATACGGTTATTGTTGTATCTCACGATAGGCACTTTTTAGATACCGTATGTACGCATATTGTTGATATTGATTTTTCAAAAATCAATGTGTTTACGGGGAACTATACTTTTTGGTACGAATCATCTCAATTGGCGTTGAAGCAAAAGCTCTCCGCCAATAAAAAGACAGAAGATAAACGAAAAGAAATGCAGGCGTTTATCGACCGATTCAGCGCAAATGCTTCTAAATCGAAACAGGCGACTTCTCGTCGTAAAATGTTGGAGAAACTGAACGTAGAAGATATTAAGCCCTCTTCACGGAAGTACCCAGGAATTATATTTGCTTCAGAACGACCAGCTGGAGATCAGATACTGCAAGTCAATCAATTAAATTATAGTTTGGACGGTAGGCCTCTTTTGAAAAATGTCGATTTCACCATTAATAAAGGTGAAAAGATTACAGTAATTTCAAAAGATGGATTGGCACCAAGTGCATTTTATCAAATACTAAATGGAAAATTAAATGCAGATTCAGGTGATTTTGAATTTGGACAAACTATTACCTCATCTTATTTACCGCTTGATAATGAAAGCTTTTTCAGCGACTCCCCTCAAAGTTTAATGGACTGGTTACGCCAATTTTCTGAAAATAAGGATGAGCAATATATCCGTGGATTTTTAGGAAAAATGTTGTTTTCTGGTGAAGAAGTTCATAAAATGTCGAATGTGCTGTCAGGAGGTGAGAAAGTGCGTTGTATGGTTTCTCGTATGATGCTCAAACAAGGTAATTTGCTAATGGCCAATGAACCAACCAATCACTTGGATTTGGAAAGTATCACAGCTTTCAATAATGCTTTGATAAATTTTGATGGGACTATAATTTTCACATCGCATGATCATCAATTCACCCAAACTGTTGCCAATCGTATCATTGAGCTTACACCAAATGGTATCATAGACCGTTTGAAAAAATTGGATGAATATCTCGCCGATGAGTCCATCAAAGCGATTCGCGCAGAAATGTATGGCTTGGAATTGGTTTAGCGCTTTTTATTCGCCAACTGATGCAAAATTCGGTACACGGTTCACGATGTGGAGCGTTGAACACCACCTATTGTTCAATTTCTTTTGTAAAAAAAACAATACCTTCTAATTAGCCACCTTTTTAAAAGTATGCATTTGTGGTTTACCAGTAATATTGGTAAAAATCAAAGCTCCTTTGGTCAATTTATTTATAGTGAAACACTCGGCAGAATTTCCTTCTTTTAAAACAAAACAAGAAAATTGAGTAACGTCGTTGTTTTTTGAAGAGCAATAATTGGGGCAATTTGTATATGCTTCAATCCATGCCTCTTTTGTTGGAGCACCCTTTTTAGACCATTTGACATCATTCTTTTTTACGATAATTATTTCGTTTTCATCTCTAACATTTACCCAGTCCCCTTGCAATACAACTAAATTTTCAGTCCACCCATCGTTAAGCATGTCTGTATTATTACCTTCTTTGGTTGGAATCGGTTCTGAATAAACTTTTGTTTCATCCTGACAACGCCAAACAAATAACATTACAAATAAAAAAAAGACAAGTTTCAAACGATACATATTCAATTTTTAGACGGATAAAAAGACCTCGTAAATTTACAAGAAAAACTGCTTTAGGCGCTGATATAAAAGTTAATTGCGAGAATTATTTTAAAATCCCTTTTTTTGCAAACTTTTTAGAATAGAAACGAGTTAGAAATTGTAAATAAACAAACAGAAAACGTAGTTAAAAACATAGAAACAATGGAGCCAAAAGTCTCTCTCAATTTTGTAGAAGAAATAGTCGAAAAGGATTTGGAAAGTGGCAAACACGCCTCAATTCACACCCGTTTTCCACCCGAACCAAATGGTTTTTTGCATATCGGACACGCATCTTCACTTTGTTTAAATTTTGGTTTAAAAACCAAATACAACGGAAAATGTAACCTAAGATTTGATGACACCAATCCTTCCACTGAGGAAACTCGTTATGTCGAAGCCATCAAAAAAGACATCGAATGGTTAGGTTTTGAATGGGACAATGAATTCTATGCTTCTGATTATTTTGATCAATTATATGATTGGGCAGTTGTATTGATTAAAAAAGGATTGGCCTATGTAGATGATTCGACTGCGGAGGAAATAGCAGAGCAAAAAGGAACACCTACCAAACCAGGAACGGGCAATGAATACCGAAATCGTAGCATCGAAGAAAACCTCGACCTTTTCAAAAAAATGAAGGATGGTGTTTTTGATAATGGGGCGAAAGTATTGAGAGCAAAAATTGACATGGCTGCTCCGAATATGTTAATGCGTGACCCGCTCATTTATAGAATCAAAAAAGAAAAACATCACAGAACGGGCGATAAATGGAACATCTATCCGATGTATGATTTTGCACATGGACAGTCTGATTCTATCGAAAATATCACCCATTCTATTTGTACTTTGGAGTTTGAAAATCACAGACCGCTTTACAATTGGTTTATCGAAAAATTAGGAATTTTCCCTTCTCGTCAAATCGAATTTGCGCGAAGAAATTTGAGCCACACGGTAATGAGCAAACGTAAATTGCTTCAGTTGGTAAATGAGGGTCATGTGAGTGGCTGGGACGACCCGCGAATGCCTACTATTTCAGGTTATAGAAGGAGAGGTTATACAGCAAATTCTATCAAAAATTTCGCAAATGATATAGGAATCGCTCGTCGTGAAAACATTATTGATGTTTCGCGTTTAGAGTTTTCGGCAAGGCAAGATTTGAATAAAGTTTCTACCCGTGTAATGGCGGTTTTAGACCCATTGAAGGTCGTTATCACCAATTACCCGAAAGGAGAAATGGAATGGGTAGAATTGGAAAACAACCCAGAGGATGAGCGCAAAACGGCTCACAGAATGCCTTTCTCAGGAGAACTTTATATTGAAAAGGCGGATTTTATGAAAGACCCACCAAAGAAATTTTTCCGACTTGGACCAGGTAGAATGTCTCGCTTGAAAGCAGGTTACATCATCCGTTGCGATGGATTTGAAGAAGATGAAAACGGAAATGTTACACAACTGAATTGTACTTATTTTCCAGAAAGTAAATCAGGTCAAGATACTTCAGGTCTTAAAGCAAAAGGTGTTTTGCATTGGGTTTCTATCGAACATGCAAAAACTGCAGAAGTACGCCTTTACGACCGTCTATTTGCGGATGAAAATCCGTTGGGTCATGAAGGAAAAGACTTTAAAGAATTCATCAATCCAGATTCTTTGAAAGTAATTGAAAAAGCCTACATCGAACCATATTTAACCAATGCAATAGAAGGTCAACATTTTCAGTTTTTGAGGATGGGATACTTTACATTGGATCCAGATACGACTGAAGATAATTTAGTTTTTAATCGCACAGTTACCTTGAGGGATTCTTGGGCTAAGGCGAAAGGGAAGTAGAATTGGGAAAATGTCTGAGTGGAAATTGTCTGAGTGAATTTTGTCTGAATCAGGATCAGCCACGGCGGACAAGTTTTCAGGATTTAAGAATTTTCAGGATTTCTGCGGAAGGTATTATCTGAAAATTTCAAACTTAGAAAACATGAGTCATCAGCCTCGGCAGACACGTCCCGAATTTTGGTTGAAAAGCCACGTAGTGGCGGCTCGGTTTGTAGAAAAACATTAAAGACACCCCCATTAAGGAGCGTAGCTCCGGCACGGTTAAAATTAAACAAACGGTGACGCCCCGCCGCGGCGGGGCTTAAAATCATTGGTTTAATCATATTTCTACAAACGGTTTCGGGGCTAACGCCCCTTAATACCTGAAAATTCGGGACGTGTCTGCCGAGGCTGATAACTCATGTTTTTTAATTTCCACTAATCAAAATCCTGCGAATCCTAAAATCCTGAAAACTTGTCCGCCGTGGCTGATCGTGATTCAGACAAAAAAGGAAAAAGACAAAAAAATAGCCAATCTGAAAATCAGATTGGCTATTTTTAAGCACGCCGTGAACCGTGTACCATAAACCGTGAACCGTTTAAGCACCCACATATAAAACTTCCTTAACCGCTTTAATCACTTTAGCAGTATTCGGCAAATACTCCTCAACATAAGTAGGAGCATAACTCAAAGAAGTATCAGCTGAATTAATTCTTGTCACTGGCGCATCTAAATAATCAAATGCATATTTCTGAATCTCGTAAGCGATTTCGGAAGAAACGCCGCAGAAAGGCCATGATTCGTCAACGACAACCAAACGGTTGGTCTTTTTGACAGATTCTACAATCGTATGATGATCTAATGGACGAATCGAACGTAGATCAATTACCTCCGCAGAAATTCCCATTTTTTCCAATTCCGTTGCTGCATCCAAAGCGACTTGCATCATTTTATTAAAAGAAACAATCGTTACATCAGTTCCTTCTTTCCAGACCCTTGCAACGCCAATTGGAACTAAATATTCACCTTCTGGAACTTCTCCTTTATGTGCGTAAAAAACCTCAGATTCCATCACGCAAACTGGGTCGTTGTCTCTAATCGCAGATTTCAAAAGACCTTTTGCATCAGCTGGGTCAATGCAAGAAACTACTTTTAAACCTGGACAATTTGCCATCCAACTTTCAAACATTTGAGAGTGTTGCTGTGCCAATTGACCAGCAGAACCAGACGGCCCTCTAAAAACAATTGGACAATTGAACTGACCTGCAGATTGAGAAAGCGTCTTAGCTGCATTGTTTACGATTTGGTCAAAAGCCAAAACGGCAAAGTTCCAAGTCATAAACTCAACTATCGGACGTAATCCATTCATGGCAGCCCCTACCCCAATTCCTGCAAAACCTAACTCTGCAATCGGTGTATCAATCACTCTTCTTGCGCCAAATTCATCTAATAAACCTTTGGTAACTTTATATGCACCGTTATACTCTGCCACCTCTTCACCCATGATGAATACAGACTCATCGCGACGCATTTCTTCTGCAATCGCTTCCCTTAAGGACTCTCTAAGTTGTAGGACTCTTGCCATCTTTTTTTAAGTATTTTGTTTCTTTTTGTAAAATGGTAATTATTCAATCGAACTGCAAAGGTAATCAAGTGTTCAATATTTTAAAATAAACTGGAATGATAACATTACTTCATTTCTTTAATAAAATGTCAAACAGTCTATTATTTGTTTCTTTTAAGGCAACAAAGGCTTATTTTTGCAACTTCAACGGATTTAATCGTTCAGAATGATAATTGCAACCGAAGTTTTTTTTCATAATCACTAAAGAACTTCTATAATAATTTTAACAATTGAACCGTTTTCACTCTAATTCTATAAACAATATCCACCAAAAAACTCTTTTTTAAAGAGAATTGGACTTTAAAACTTATCATCATGAAAAACAGAATCAAGCAAATTTTATCCGTTCTTGTTTTATTCGCATTTGTAGCATCAATTTCTTCTTGTAATAGAGGGTATGGTTGCCCAAACAACTTCAAAGCAAGCGTTGAACAAACTGCAAAAGTTATCAATACCGTACAGTCAGCTGTAAGAAAATAATTATTCTTTTGCCCTAAATTTGGACAAAATCATACGATAGGTTTACTAAATTAATTTTAGTATTTCCTCTGGTGATTTTCTCCAAAAAAGGAACAATAATATTTGAAAGTTTAGTAAACCTTTGGTTAGTTCTTAGAATAGCAAAGCGCGTTGAAAAACTATTATTTTCCTTAGCTGTTATATAGTTATTGAAAATTTTGAATAAAAAAATACAATATGGCTAATTGGATTGAATTAAATTCAGGTCTTGATATTGAAAAAATAAAAGAGGCTTCCTTCGGGAAGCCTGTTTTGATTTTCAAACATAGTACCTCTTGCTCTATCAGTTCCGCAGCGAAAGATAGACTAGAAAGAGGATGGGATGACTTGAATAGTTTTGATGAAGTTTACTATTTAGATTTGCTCCGTCATCGAGATATTTCGAATGCACTTGCAGCCGAATTTGATGTAAGACATGAATCACCACAGGTTTTAGTTATTAAAGATGGTGTATGTGTTTATCATGAATCTCATTTTGGTATTCGCTCAAAAGAAATCGCTACGGCAGTTTAAACGGCAAAATGGTTAAATGGCTAAACGGTTCTTTGGTTAGCATGACGAATTAACAATTTAGCCATCAAGCCATTTAACCGTTCTACTACTTATTTTTGAAAATCCAATTTGAGGAATTACCTCGTTGTAATTTCATCATTCCAATTTAAACCCATTCTATTGTCTTTAATTTTCACCACAGAAGATGGTTCACATTCCATATTCTCCAAAGAATATGGAGTTAGCTATCATTCCAAGCATGGTGCAAAAACGGAGACCCAAACAGTTTTCATAGATGCAGGTTTGAAATTTAAAGCTGCGACTTCAAAAAACATTTCTGTTTTAGAAATTGGTTTTGGTACTGGTTTAAATGCCATCATGACGCTTCAAGAAGCGATTTCTTATAATTTATCAATTGACTACACCACTTTAGAAGCTTACCCACTGACCGACGAAGAAACTGCAGAACTCAACTACGGACAAATCTTAGGTGCAGAAATGGAAACGCATTTCATAAAAATGCACCAACTGCCTTGGGAACAAAAACATCAACTCACCGATAATTTTCTAATCGAAAAACAAAAGCGTCGTTTTGAAGAAATTGATTTCAAAAATCAATTTGATGTGATTTATTTCGATGCCTTCGCTCCTACTTCTCAACCTGAACTTTGGGAAGAACCGCTCCTTCAAAAAATGTACGATGCACTTAAAGCTGGAGGTGTTTTGACAACATATTGTGCCAAAGGTGTTGTAAAAAGAACTTTGAAAAAGGTTGGTTTTGAGATTGAAGCATTGCCTGGGCCTCCGGGGAAGCGGGAGATGACGCGGGCTGTAAAATTACAATAGTACTTGCTAAAATTATGAGTATTGATTGTTTAATTAATTCGCTTACTCGTTTTACAAAAAAAGGCTTATCAAACTGATTAGCCTTTTTCAATACCTTTAAAAAGTAAAATCCTAAGTAGTCACCAACTCTTCTTTAACAGGCAAATACAATTTCCCTTTTATCGCATTTCTGGAAATAACGATTTTCTGAATCTCAGAAGTTCCCTCGTAGATTTGGGTGATTTTTGCGTCACGCATCAATCTTTCTACGTGATATTCACGAACATAACCGTAACCACCGAGAGGTATTTCTTGACTCAAATCTGGAGATTTGATATTAGATGGCTTCGGTTCGAAGAACCTCGCCAGCAACTACTTTTTTTTATAAAAAAACCAATTGCTCGTGCAGGTCTCTGACCTGTCACGATTCACTGCAAATCTCCAGATTTGCGTTATTATTTATGACGTACTTTATCTATAAAAATTTAGCATTCAACTTATTCTGATTCGTTTTAAACAAAAAAAAAGGCCCATCAATCCGATGAGCCTTTTTTCAATATTTTAAAAAGAAAAATTCTATGTAGTCACCAACTCTTCCTTAACCGGCAAATACAATTTCCCTTTTATCGCATTTCTGGAAATAACGATTTTCTGAATCTCAGAAGTTCCCTCGTAGATTTGGGTGATTTTTGCGTCACGCATCAATCTTTCTACATGATATTCGCGCACATAACCGTAACCACCATGTACCTGAACGGCCTCTGTCGTAACCGTTTGAGCAATATCTGAGGCGAATAATTTTGCCATAGCAGACGCTTGGTCGTAAGGCATATTATTATCTTTCAACCAAGCCGAGCGGTAAACCATCAATTTGGCGGCCTCGATTTGAGTAGCCATGTCAGCCAATTTGAAAGCGATTGCTTGGTGCTTATTGATTGCTTTTCCGAATGCTTCTCTTTCGTGAGAATATTTCAACGCCAATTCGTAAGCGCCGCCTGCGATTCCCAATGCTTGAGCCGCAATTCCAATACGTCCACCACTCAAAACCTTCATGGCAAATTTAAAACCGAAACCATCCTCTCCTATTCTATTTTCTTTTGGAACTTTTACATCCTGAAACATTACCGAGCAAGTATCTGACGCACGGATGCCCATTTTGTCTTCCAACTCACCTGTGGTTACGCCTTCTGCATCTGCATCGACGATGATAGCGTTGATACCTCGGTGTCCTTTCTCAGCATCGGTTTGAGCGATGACGATGTACATACCAGCGTACTTACCGCTGGTAATCCAGTTTTTGGTTCCGTTGATAATGTAATGGTCGCCGT
>CALLVG010000213.1 GCA_938010715.1 uncultured Saprospiraceae bacterium | reverse complement strand
TCTGGAACCCAAATCGAGGCGTTCCATTTCTTGCATTGTTTTTAATGTTTTACCAAAATAAGGATGCAATTTGCTTAAAACTTCAACTGATTTATTGGTCAAATCTTCGATGCCATCGAAAGGACGAAGCGGTGCTTTACCCGTCGTATCCACTGATAAATCCCACGGACGTAATTGATCCAAGCCCAACGCTTTTTTACGATGCTTGATCAACTCTTCATTAACAGACACGACTTCGTTGGCAATAGATTCATGAAAATCATAGCAATCTTTTGGCTCGTAATCAAAACGACCCATGGATTGAAATTTGAAATCTCTATAATTTTCAAAACCTGCATTAAGCGCAATTTGATGTCTGATTTTTATCAATTCATCAAACAAATCATCAAGCGCTTGGCGGTCTTCTGCCATGCGGTCGCCGATTTTTTTATAAACAGATTCTCTTAAATTTCGGTCGGGTTCTTCGAGCAAGGTGCGTGCTTTTTGCAGCGTCACTTCTTCCTCATTTATCAAAACAGACATTTTGGAAAGTATCTCTCCATAGTTTTTTGCCTTCAATTGATCTTGTGTGAAAAGCGGGATGTTTTCTTTTCTGAAAAGTTCTGTTTGCTTCTGAATACCGCGCGTGTAGATGAAATAATCATCTCTGGAAAGGTCTCCAACAAAAGGCGAGGTAACTAATTTTTGATTCAAACGATTCTCTACAGGAGAGATTTTAGGAACCAATTCCTGAACGGCATATTGGTAAAGTTCGGTTGCTTGCTGGTCGGCTGTATTTTGAGAAATACGGATATATCGCCAACTAAATTCTTCTGCAACTACGGCTTCCAATTCATTGACGTCCTTTATCCATTGTTCCAAATCTTCAACGCTACCAATGTCGCGTTTTTCTAATTCTGAGTAATAGGGACTTAACTTGGACCAGGTGGTAATTCTAAAATCATCTGGTAAATATTGAAGCGCTTTTGGCTTCAGCACATTATCTGACATCATCTATTTGATTTCTAAATTTGGATTGTTTGGGTAGAATACGGAAAATGGTTGCTTTGCTTGACGAAAGACGGATGACCGAAATTAAAACGAGTTCACAAATGAAAGTTTTCTTTTTGTGTTCGTCTTTCGTCATCCGTTTCTCGTCATCCGTGTATTATGTCTCGCAGCGAAGCGATCTTAACATCTAAGAGCAAAGCGGTCTAATAACTATATATATTAGAGCAATTTACTTGCCTGATTTTTTAACGGCAGAAACTTTGGAAGCACCTTTTTTACCAGAAGCTTTTCCTGCTGATTTGGATGCAGTTACTTTTTTGGTCGCATCTTTTTTATCTAAGGCAGCCATTTTTTTCTTTACCTTTTCGTCAGTTTCCTCTTCTTCCAAGCTCAACAACTTTTTATCGTTCAAAAAAGTGAACCACTTTACTAATTTTTTGATGTCACTTGGATAAACGCGCTCCTTATCATATTCAGGAAGAACCTTGGCAAGGTAAGCTGTTAATTCATCGTTAGAAGCTTTGCTACCGGGTACTGGATTTTTGTCAATACCTTCCAACATTTTAATAAAAACGTCTTTCAGATTTAAAGTATCCTCTTCGGTTGTTACATAAATTCCAATAGAAGCAATTGGATTGAAATTATGTTTTCTCAAAGAAGCAAATGAAACTTTGCCGTTATCTAAATTTTCAACAACCATCCCATTGGATTTGTTATTGACCATTCTGAAAAGTCCTGGCTTGCCGCTTACGGCTACAAATTCGTCTATATTCATCTTTTGTTACGGTTCACGGTGGAGGGTTCACGGTAGACGGTTTTTCCGCTTTCGTAGTTCTCCATCGTTATTCTAAAATATATTAAATGTTTTGAGTGTCGTGTACCGTGTACCTTTTACCGTGCACCACTCAATAATTAATTAAAAACTCCAATCGCTCGTCCAATCTATCATTCGCCAAAAACACTTTCTCTAAACTCTTTGCAAAAGGAATTGGCGTATCTAAACTCGCAACTCTTACAATTGGCGCATCCAAGTGTTCAAACAGATGTTCTGAGATGTGAGCTGATAATTCACCTCCAATTCCACCGAACAAATTGTCCTCATGCAAGAGCATCACCTTGCCTGTTTTCTTGACTGTTTTTGCAATCGCATCATAGTCAATTGGCATAAGCGAGCGCAAATCTAAGACGTCTGCACTAATATTCAACTTTTCGATGGCTGCTTTTGCCCAATGAACGCCCAAACCGTAAGTTATAATGGAAAGTTGAGTACCTTCTGCTGCCAAAGCGGCCTCTCCAATTTTCACGGTGTAGTAATCATCTGGGATATTATCCGTTAAACTTCTGTACAATGCTTTGTGTTCAAAAAACAAAACTGGGTTCGGATCTTCGAGCGCAGCCAATAGTAACCCTTTCGCATCAGCTGGATTGGATGGGTAAACGACTTTGAGCCCTGGCGTATGCGTAAACCAAGCTTCATTTGTTTGTGAATGAAATGGGCCAGCGCCAACCGAGCCACCACATGGCATTCTTATCACCACATCAGCTGCTTGTCCCCAACGATAGTGGACTTTTGCGAGGTTATTCACAATTTGATTGAACCCACAAGTCGCAAAATCTGAGAACTGCATTTCAATCATCGCTTTGCATCCTTTGAGGCTTAAGCCAAGTCCTGCTCCGACAATTGCGCTTTCGCAAATCGGTGTATTTCTAACCCGTACTGCGCCAAATTCTTTTAAAAAGCCGTCTGTTATTTTGAAAACGCCGCCGTAATCAGCAATGTCTTGACCCATCAAAACCATGTTGTCATGCTTTTGCATGGACTGTCTCAGGGCATCTGAAATGGCGTCAATAAAACGTTTTTCGGATTTCTTTTTTCTTTTTGGTTTGACCACTTTTTGGTTCCATTCTGCATAAATATCTTTTGTTTCGGCCTCGACGGTGCTTTCTGGAGCAGGAAGGTCAAAGATGGCAGGCAGTGCCGCTTCGATGCCTTTCTTCATTTCTTTTTTGATACTGGTTGCTTCCTCTTCGGTGAGGAATCCTTGCTCGTAGAGAAATTGCTCGTAATTTTTGATGGGGTCTTTTTTCGCCCATTCTGCCATCAATTTTTTAGGAACGTATTTGGTGCCGCTTGCTTCCTCGTGACCGCGCATTCTGAAGGTCTTCATTTCAATCAAAACAGGTCTTGGTTTCTTTCTCAGGTCGGCTGCTATTTTTTTAATTTTGGTGTAAACCTCCAAAATATTATTGCCATCAATGATGTGCGATTCCATGCCGTAACCAATGCCTTTATCTGCAATATGTTCTGCTCTGAATTGTTGAGAAACAGGTGTCGATAATCCATAACCATTATTTTCAACCACAAAAATTACGGGTAAATCCCAAACGGCAGCGACATTCAATGCTTCGTGAAATTCACCTTCACTCGTGCCGCCTTCACCTGTAAAGGCAAGCGTTACCTTCTTTTCTTTTTTTAATAAATGAGATAATCCAACCCCATCTGCCAATGAAAGCTGTGCGCCGAGGTGCGAAATCATTCCAACGATATTGTAATCCATTGTCCCGAAGTGGAAAGAGCGATCACGACCTTTTGTAAAACCAGCATCCTTCCCTTGCCACTGCGCAAACAATCTTTCAAAAGGAACTTTTCGAGTTGTAAAAACCCCCAAATTTCTATGCATCGGAAAGATGACTTCATCTTCTTCTAAAGCAGCTGTACAACCGACTGCAATGGCTTCTTGACCAATGCCCGAAAACCATTTAGAAATTTTACCTTGACGCAACAATACCAGCATCTTTTCCTCGATTACGCGCGGGTAAATGAGCTGGTGGTAGAGTTCCAATAATTTGGATTTGGATAGGTTTCCTTTTTTAAATTCGATTACTGGTTTGGTCAGCGTCGGCATGGATTATTTTTTTAATCACTAAATTGATTTCGGCCGCAAAAGTAGTATGTTTCTTTGCCACATTGCAACTCCTCATCATAATTATAAGTAAAAGTACGCCAAATACCTTTTTGCCAAAATCAGGCAGCTTTTTTGCATTTAAACACACGTGTAGGAATGGTTCAAAAATAAATTTACATTCCTTTGGTTGTTCTTTTTCCCTTCTGCTGCGTTGAAAAGCCTCGTCGATGTGTTGCATCGCCTACGTTTTTCGCCTTGCAGAAGAAAAAAATAACTTCCTGTAGAAACGCAATTTATTTCTGAACCATTCCTTAGACTTTATTATAAGATATTTCGTTTGCAATCGAATACTTCTTTTCCGCTACTTTTTGGCTCAATTAGCAAAAAAATAAGCATTCGTTGCTCTACAAACTATTTCAGAATAAGGTCTATTAAAAGTGAGGTTAAAAACATTATCTTAAAAACATCAAGTTAATAACCTCGTTTTGTGATAACTTTGCCCCAATTTCAGAACTGAAGTTGTTTTAAATTTCACTTCAAACTGCAAATTGTTGCTTTTGAAACCTGAATAAAGAGTTTTTAAAAAGCCGTAGCTCAGCTATGACTGTTTAAAAACTAATTCTCAGAGCTCAAAATCAATAATTTTCGATTCTGAATTAAAACTTAGAACAACTTCAACTGGTGTTTTTTTTTATGAACACCACTCACTTAAAATTAAGTATTGTGAAAAAATTACTTTTTCTATTTTTTATAGGTTTTGCAACATTCGCTTTCGGACAGCGAGGATGGGAAGCAGGTGGAATGATTGGAGGTGCGCACTATTTCGGTGATTTGAACACGAGTGTGGATTTATCTTCTCCAGGAGGGATGGCTGGTTTGGT
Organism: uncultured Saprospiraceae bacterium; assembly: GCA_938010715.1. GTDB lineage: Bacteria > Bacteroidota > Bacteroidia > Chitinophagales > Saprospiraceae > JAGQWW01. The sequence goes on along the minus strand of CALLVG010000213.1, from coordinate 7,878 downwards.
TGCTCGTTATAATTTTGACGATCGTATTTCTTTGAAATTTGGTGGTAACTTTTCGCAAATAGGTGCAGATGATTCCAAATCCGAAAACATTTATGAACAAGCTCGAAATCTAAGTTTTACTTCAGACATCATGGAAGGTATTGCTCAGTTTGAATTCAATTTCCTTCCTTACAATCACGGAACGCGTGATGAATATTTTGCTCCTTATATTTTTGTAGGTTTTTCTGTCGTTAATTTTAATCCAATTGCAACATTGGATGGGACAGAGTACGAATTGCGTGCATTAGGAACGGAAGGTCAGTTTTTGGGTGAAGAGTACTACTCTATCACTGGTGCTTATGCGTTTGGTGGTGGGTTAAAAATAGATGTGAATTATGAGTGGAGTATTAATGTCGAGTTATCAGGTCGCTACATGTGGACTGATTATCTTGATGATGTAAGTACCACTTATCCAGATATCGAAGACTTGGAGGGCTTGAGAGGTGCTGAAGCTGCTGCCCTTGCAGATCGTTCTATTTTGGTAGAAGGAGTTAACGCTGCCCAGATTGGTCAGCCAGGAAGGCAGCGTGGAAATAGTAAAACCAAAGATCAATTTTACTACTTGAGTGTTGGTATGGTTTACTATTTTGGTGATTTGAAATGTCCTCCTTTATTGAGATAATTGATTCTGAAAAAATATATATTAGACTTAGTAAAGCTAAAAAATAACCTTTCGATTTGAAGCTGTTCTTTTTCCATTATACTTCCCCGATTTGTGATAAACATCTTTGTCGCTTGCAGCCAATCAATGAGTTTTACTATTAGAAATTTTGGTAGTGATACCGAAAGTGTTGATGCGTTTTTTGTAAAAACTCATCGCTCGCGCGAGCCATACTTTTTTTTTTAAAATCAACACGTAACAAATATCACTATCGAAATTTTAACAAAAAAAAGCACCCTGAAATTAATCAAGGTGCATCAAAGCTTTACAAGGAAATTTAAATATTGTAAACTGTACTTATTCAAGTACTATAATGGTAATTAAGTAGTCTGATAGAATTAGCTTAGAGCTTGTTTAAATTTCTATCAATTGGCTACAGGGACAAATGCCTTGATTGACGAAGAAATAGCTCGAAAAACCTCATTATCAATCACTTTTCCTTCACTAATTTTTTGAAATCTGGAACTTATTTTTTGAGCGTTTCTTACGTATCTATTTTTCTAAAAAAAGGATATTAGGTGTGTTGTGGGATCATCGTCGAAGATTAGTCAATGACCAACGCAAAAATAGGAATGGATTTACTAAAAAAAATCATACAATTCGACCATTTTTTTTTGTCCTAATAAATAAGGATAAAAAAATCTACTGATCTAATAAATTCAACTCCATTGCGATGCGTACCAAGCCAGCGGTATTTCTAGCACCTAATTTTGAAAGTAAATTTTGCCGATGAGTAGTGACAGTGGTTTCCTGAATATGTAGAATTTTGCCAATTTCTTCGGTCGTTTTTTCATTGATTATATGAGATAAAACCTCTTTTTCTCGGCGAGTTAGCTTAGGAGTCCCTGCAAAATCCGATAAACCACCCCACGATTTTAGCATTGATTTGCCAACTGATGCGCTAAAGTATTCTCCCTTTTCATTTATGGATTGAATGGCAATCAGAAGTTCATCGCTTCCCGAGTCTTTTAATAGATAGCCATTAGCTCCTGCTTTTATCATTTTCTGAATGATAGCTGGCTCATGGTGCATGCTCAAAGCGAGTACAGGTAGCGTTGGTTTTATTTTTTTGACTCGTTGACAGATTTCGATGCCATTCGTTTTTGGCATATTGATATCCAATAATAGCAAGTCAAATTCATCTTCTTCAATATGTTTGAGGCCTTCTTGACCAGAGTTCGCAGCTGTTACAGAGTTGATATTTTTCTGTTTGTTCAGAATAGTTGAGATTCCGTCAAGCACTACTTTATGGTCGTCGATTATTAAAATGTTCATTCGTTTGGTAGATTAATTACAATGTTAAAGCTAGTTCCTCGGTTTGGATAACTTTCTATTTCCAATTTTCCATTAAGATAGGACAATCTATTCCTAATGTTGTTTATCCCTAAGCCCGTTTGTATTTTAGATTCTTCGAATCCAATACCGTTGTCTTCTACAATTAGATGGATTCGGTGCCCATATTTGCTAATTTGTACAATGATTTCTTTAGCTTCTGAATGCTCTATGGTGTTTTTGAGCAATTCTTGTACTATGCGATAGATTCCAAGTTTATGCTCCTTTGAAATATTGTCATTCCAATTTGGTGCGTAAAATTCAATGGTGGGGCCGTCTTTAGTTCTGTAGAGTTGGCACAACTGTTCGAGCGATTCTGTAAGGCTAGTGAGCGAGATGCTGCCGGGCATGAGGTTGTAAGATATGTTTTTTATCTCTCTTGTAGATAGATCGAGTAAGTTTTTAAATCGGTTTGATTCTTCAGCCGACAAATTGGATTTAAATTGATCAAACTGCATTTTCAAAGCGACAAGAATACCTCCTACACCATCGTGTAACTCACTAGCCAATCGCTCCCTTTCTTGTTCGGCACCTCGTACCAAGTTTCCTAATGCTTTTTGCGTTTCTAAGGCAAGTGCCATATCTACCTTGTTTTTCTTCGATTGAATTTCAAAATAATCCAATGCAATCACCCCAAACAAGACGACTGTTTCCATGATGATCAAACTTGGAACAATTGAATTGATGTAATGCTCAGGGTTGTAGATTCCCATTAGATAAAGGTTGTTGAATATCGCACCAATAAAAAAGATAATTATGCTAAAAAAAATCCATAAATATCTAGTAAGTCTTTTTTCGGAATAGGATATATATGCTATTCCTAAAATATAAATGTTGAAGGTGAAATTTCCTGTAATACTGAATAAATCAACAATCGTCTTTAGCCGAAGTAGCGTTGGAGATAGGTGGTCAAGAAAGGCTTGAAATAGAAAACTTGTTACTTGAAGCGCAATAAAAAGATTAAAGAGTTTATTCGCTAAAGGATATTTTTCTTTTGTTTCAAAAAATGATTTATTAAATAAAACGAAGCAAATTCCGACAATTTGATCGGCCATCAAATTATGAAGTCCTGCGGTCTCTATTCCAAGTCTATACCAAAGGTTCCCGTGATAAATTGAAAGAAAAAGGATAAGAGAAAAAAGATACATGGCATAAAACCAAAAGTATTCTTCTTTAAAAATAAAAGCAAAAACTAAAACCGAAAGAAAAAATAAACTTAAAATACCTATGATAATTCCTTCTTCAAATTGCTTGTTTAGACTTTTAAAAGCTAAAGATTTTGGCTCCCAAAATTCCATAGGGAAGAATACAAAGCTCTTGGGTTTTAGCTGAATATAAAGTATGCCTGTAAATTTTGGCGGTAAGCTCAACTCAAATAGTGGATAGCTATAGTTGTAGTCATTGTTCAGATGACTTATTGAATTCCCTCCTTTTTTCTTTTGAAAAATAGAATCTCCACGGGTTAAATAATAGGTGACAGTATCAATTTTGGAGAATGAAGATGTGAGTACTCGTTTGATATCAACATTGCCAGAATAGCTAATTGGGAGTTTTATCCAAAATTCTTTAACGGACAAAAAGCCTTTTCCAAAATCACTTTTTTCTATTTTAGAAAAAGTTTCATCAGGTAACTGCATAATCTGCTCAAAGTTAAGAATCGTATCAATGTAAATTGCATAAGATGCAACATTGATTGGTGATTCAAACTTGTCTAAAGAAACAATGCTCTCAGCTTGTAAACTAAACGAAAGCAGAAGAAAAGTATAGCTTGATATGATTCTTGATAAGAAACTTGGCATAAATCTACACCAAAAGTAGGTTCTTTCTTTGGTATTATTTACAACCAGAACCAGTTATTGAGTAAACATGCTCAGAAGTTTTGGAGAAAGTGATACCCAAAATAGATTCAATGACAGGAAGAACATCCGAAATCTTTTGTTTCTGCAAATCAAAATTGGCGTTGAGTTGGCAATCAGACAATTGATTTGGCAAATCCGAAATTTGAACATCGTAGCTTTTTTCGATTGCTTCCAATGCCTCAGCAAGTGGTGTATCCACGAATTGCAATTTCTGAGTATGCCAAGAGATATTGTTTTGTCCCTTGTTGTCAACTTTTTTCATTTCTTTTTTTAAAAAATCAAACTTAGCTGTTTCATCTTTTGTAAGATTGAGGTATGTGCTGGAATTTTTTTGTTGGAACCTCACTTGACCAGTTTTTACGGTCACTTCATTGAAAGGCTGGTCTTTATATGCTTTTACATTAAAAGAAGTTCCCAAAACAGTGACCGTACTTCTTGAAGTGGTGATGACAAATGGTCTTTCAGTGTCTGGTTTTACATCAAAAAATGCTTCGCCAGTCAACTTGACGTTACGATGCGATTGAGTCAAACCTTCCGCATAAGATAGATAAGAATTTTCGTTTAAAGATACTTTCGTACCATCCTCCAAAAGCAATTCCTTTGTTTCTCCTATGCCTGTAGTTGCCACTAAAGACGAATTTTGAGCAGTAGTCGAATACCAAGTAATAACGGCCCCAACGCCAATCAAAACTGCCAATGCAGCTGCCATCGCAAAAGGCGAAAATCTTCTTTTTTTTATTTGAATTACCTTAGGTTCTTTCACTTTTTTTGTTTCGGCTTCATCAATGAAACTCATTACATTGGCCAAACCTTTCTTTACATCAGGTTGAAAATCTTTTTTATAGCTTCCTGCATTATCCCAAACAGTAGAAAGACTTTTGTTGTCGTAATTGTCTGATAGCCAGCTATTTAAAGCTTCGTTCTCTTCGTTGGAAATGGTGCCAGTAGAGCGTTTGTGAAGTAATTTTATGTAATCAGAGTTATTCATTATATCATTATTCGTTTAGGTGACAAGTGGGCGGAAAGCTTACCCTAAACTTTTTCTTAATGTTTTTAACAAATTAGACTTTATGCTAAAATTTTTAGGATGCAATCGAATACTTCTTTTTTCGCTACTGTTCCACGATGTAAAATCGGGACACGCGTTAAAAAATAGAACCGTACGCGGCGGTGGGTGCTTAGATTTTTTGCCTCAATTGGCAAAAAAATAAGCACTCGTTGCTCTACAAGCTATTTCAGAATAAAAGTCTAATAAGAACTCAAGGCATTACGAAGATGGGACAAAGCTTTTGAAACTTGATACTCAACGGTTTTTACCGATACATCTAATTGGACAGCAATTTCAGCATAAGTCATCTCCTCAAAACGATTGAGGCAAAATGGAATTCTTGCCTTGTCAGGCAAATTGTCGATAGCAGCGTTGATCTTAGTTTGCAAATCAGCGGCTTCCAAAGATTCTTGTGCAGAAACATTTTGAGAAGCAATTTGCATTTCTTCACCATCTGCACTAAAGTTTAACCGTTTACTTTTGATATGGTTGATAGCGCGGTTACGAACCGACATTTTTAGGTAGGCACCCGGAGCAGATTTAATATTGAGTGTATTTCGTTTTTTCCAAAGATTATAAAAAACTTCTTGGGCGATGTCTTCGGCGGTATTGGTTTCGCCAACAATCCGCAATGCAATTCGACATAGTACAGGGTAGTGCTGTTCAAACAAAATTGCTATCGCTTTCTTTCCGTCCGTTTTTAAAAGGCTTAAAATTGCCTCATCTGTTAAGTTGCTGGGCATACGTTGATTCTTTTAACTTTACTTATTTAAGTATAAATGAGCTCTTTCGCAACGAAGAATAACCGAAAAATGACCACTCAAAAATGACTACCTATTAGGATAAAGTCTATTATTTTTTGAATAGTACTTATCGTTCCTAAACATAAAAAAAATTGATAAAGAGGGTAGATGTAATGATTTCAATTTTTTGGCTGATGCTTTGGCAACTTAGTTTGTTTTTTTGAAGGGTTTGTGCAAAAAATTAAGTTTAACAAGGAATTATTTCTACTTTTAGTCAATAATATTTTCTTAACAGTTGTTACTATCTTTGAATTTTACTATCTTAAAATAGAGAAAACACGCAGGAAACTGCATTAATAAATTAACATTTACAATGGATCAGAAAAAATTTGTACCGATGCTCATGATGCTCTTTTTGGCATTGATGATCATCATGATGTTGTCTAATAGTATTTTCTTAACAATCCAACCAGGGGAAAGAGGCGTCCTTTTTAAGCGTTTTGGAGGTGGTTTGGATAAAGAAAATGTTTACAAACAAGGATTTCATGTCATTGCTCCTTGGAATGAAATGCACATTTATAATGTCCAAACCATGGAGGATTTTGAGAAAATGGAAGTCCTTTCCAAAAATGGTTTGACCATCGCAGTTGAGCTTTCTTTCAGATACCAATTGAATCAAGATCAGGTAGGCTATCTGCATGATGATATTGGTAATAAATTTTTGGATAAAATTCTTCGACCAGAGATTCGTTCTGCAACCAGAGAGGTAATTGGAAAGTACCTACCAGAAGAATTGTATTCTACGAAAAGAGAAACGATTCAGGATGAGATTTTTCAACGTACTTCTACTTCTGTAGCGGAAAAGTTCATCACGTTGGATGCGATACTAATCAGAGAAGTAGAATTACCGCAATCATTGCAAGAAGCGATTCAGCGTAAGTTGAGAGAAGAGCAAGAGTCCCTTCAATACGAATTTCGTTTGACCAAAGAGCGTAAAGAAGCGGAGCGTCGTATCATCGAAGCTGAAGCAAAAGCTGAAGCCAATCGCATCCTGAATGCAAGTTTGACTTCCAATATTTTGAAAGATAAAGGAATTGAAGCCACGGTTGAGTTAGCAAAATCTCCTAACACTAAAGTCATCGTAGTTGGTGGCGAAGGTGATGGGTTGCCTTTGATTTTGGGTGGACAGTAGGCAGAGGTGAGAGAGAGTGAGAATTTGAGAGAAATGAGAGATTGGGGGCACTCAAAAAATCCCGAATGGTTTTGGCCGTTCGGGATTTTTTTTATTCTACTTCCTTTGGGATGTATTTTGAACTGAATCGATCATCCATTGGAGATTCTAAAATTAGAATTCCAATCGTAATCCTGAGAATCCCTTAATCCTGAGAATCCTGATTCTGGCAATAGAATTAATTCCTCGGAATATTACTCGAAAAGAAACTAGTGCCGCCAATCACTCGATCATATCGCTCACCCACTGGCCGATAATACAACAAAATCGAATAAGCGTTGTCTGTCTCAAAATGATTGCCTTCACTATCTGTGAAATCTACTTTTTTAGTTTCTTTATCAACGAGCGCATAAGCGTAATTGTAGTAACCTTGCTTCATGAGTTGTTTGGTGACGTAAGCATTTAAAGCAGGACTAAACTTCAATTGAAAATCATCATGAATTTCCCAATTGGTTAATTCACCAAACATATAGACGTCTTTGCTCTCATATTCTCTCGCATCCAATTGGAAGAAAACGCTACCATAGTCCGCTCGTAGTTGATTCACAAAGTCAGTATTATTAATAACAAAACTTCCGTTCAAATCTCTAAATCGTGAGTAAGGCTGTAACCCACGCATATATTCTTTGTTTACACCAACATAATAACCATCATTAGTTTTCTCTACCGTGATTTGCGGAACGGGGTATTCAAAACCTTGTAAATCGACAAAACGCCACTCCTTTCCACCTGGGAAAACAATTTTTCCTTGATGGTCAAAATTTAGTACCTGCCGATCTATACTACGCGGGCTTTGATTGGTTATCGCGTTGTCCCATCTTCCATTTTGCAAAATAGCTGCCTTGATGGTCGAAATTGGATTTCTCAAATTAACTCCTTCAAAATCAACAAAAAAATCTACTTCTTGATGTGTTTTTCGACCAATCAAAACGGAGGCAGGCGACAAGGTAGCTTGAATATTAACC
>CALLVG010000212.1 GCA_938010715.1 uncultured Saprospiraceae bacterium | reverse complement strand
ATGTCTATATTTTTCACTAAAAATAACACTTCCGCAATAAGCGCCATCTACGTGCAACCATAAATTATGCGCCTCAGAAATATCTGCGATTGGGTCGATTTGGTCAAATGCACCGAGTACGGTCGTGCCGGCAGTGGCATTAATAAAGAATGGAAAATTGCCCTCTTCGATGTCCTCTTTTATCGCTTTTCCGAGTTCTGCAGGAATCATTCTTCCGAGTTTGTCAGTCGGAATGTATCTCACTTGGTCTCTCCCAATGCCGGCAAATGCTGCATTTTTAGGAATAGAATAATGAGAAGCGGCGGAAGTGTAAGCCGTCAAAGGCTTCGTTACTCCTTTATCAACCGCTGCTTTATCTGCGCGATCTCTTGCCATCAATATGGCCATGAAATTACTCATCGAACCACCCGCAGCGAATGTTCCGCCAAAATTATCACCATACTCGATCAACTCACCACTTTTCTTAATAATTTCTTTTTCGACTCCAACTTGTGGGCCGCCTACCTTATAAGTGTACATACTATTGTTCAACAAAACAGATAGTAATTCACCCAAAACCGCTTTCGGCTGACGTCCACCGAAGAGTTGGTTGAAAAACAGCTTAGAACTGGTTTTCGGCGTTTTAAGAATAATTTCTTTTAATGCTTTTTCGAAAACAGGATCAGGAGTCGCGTCTTCGTTTAACTCAATCGATAACCTTTCATGCAATTCATTTGGAGGAATCACCTCCGAAATAGGATTTTCTACCTCATCCGTGAGTAAGGCTTTCGCTATTTCATTAAAAACATCTAATTCTTTATTCATCATATTTTATTATTTTATCTTCTTGGGAGTTTTTTTTAAAATAAGGAAAACGTAATCCCGAATTCGCTTCAGGAAAATTTTCAACATTGAACTTATTTATTAACTCAGAACTTATTTGAGAACAATTTTAAACAGTCATTCTGACCGTAAAATCATTTTTGAGATGGACTTCTTCCATCGGGTGTGATTCATGCTTTCTCACTCGACATGACTTGATTGGTTCATGGTATAAATGAAGGGTCATCACTGGTTGATCGGACATGTTTTTTAAGGCGTGGCAATGCCTTCCTTTCTTCATGCCAGCTGAAGAACCGATTTCCATTTCTCGTACTTTCAAAGATTCGACGCCTTCTTCACAATAGATATTTTCCTGAAAAGGACTATCGAAAAAGAAAACTCTACAACTTTGTTCGTCATGATCGTGGATTGGAGTTTGAGCTTTGGGATTCCAACAAATTAGAATTAGCTCGAAGTCTTTGTTTTCAAATAAACAAACCCGTGTGTAGGGTTTTGTTGTCCATTTTGCAAAAGACCGCAGTGCAGATCGGTCGATGAAATTGTTAGTTTCAGAAAAATTAGATAGCTTTTTTGTTAGCTCTCTTTTTATAATATTTATGAGTTGTTCAAGATAATCATCGTCGTCCAAATTATATATTTTTATTAAAAAATCTTCTTTCCTTCTCTGGCTACCTTGAGCATTCGCTCGTAGTTAAGCAACAGATTACAACGCTTCTTGTTCACTTTTCTAAAAAATTCAAGATTCGGATCGCGCGAGGAACACTTAAACCTGCAGGCTGTTATGACTGTCTTTTTGCTAATTCGTCACTATAAACAACTCCATTTAAGAAGCTATTGGCGAGTCGGGTTCCTTTGCAGGGAACATTTTCGAAACGATATATCCAACAATCATGGCCAAGGCAAAAGAAGGCGCCAAGACATCTAATTCCACAAAATAGGCGCCGATTCCTTTCAGATTAGACACTACAAATTTGAAAAATATCACGGATACAAAACCAGTAATCATAGAAGCAATTGCTCCTTGTTCCGAATAACCTTTCCAAAAAAGAGATAGAATAATTACTGGACAAAAAGTGGCAGCGATGCCCGACCAGCCAAAAATCATAATCCAAAAGACCTGTCTATCGGGATATAGATTATATAAAAGTATCGCAATACCAAGCGCCGTAATTGCCATGGCAACCGTAACCAATCTCGAAAATTTTGTCAAATCTTCGTCCTTTAAATCGGGTCTGAATATTTTTTGGTAAAAGTCCCGTGTAACCGCACTCGACGCAAGTATGAGCAAAGAATCAATCGTTGACATAATCGCTGAAAGCACAATCGCAATGAAGATGGCCACCAAAATAGTTGGCAAAAATTCGTTGGTGATCATGCTTAAAACGTTTTCTCCACCATTCCCTAAAACTGCTTCTGGATCTTGCCCCTCTTTGGTGAAATAGACTCTTGCCAGTATTCCTATCGTTACTGCCGCTGCATCGGTCAAAAGGGTAAAAAGCAAGGCTACCCATTTCCCTTTATCAATCTCTTTTTCACTTTCGATAGACATAAAACGGACATAAACCTGAGGCGAACCGAGAAAACCCAGCCCAATCATGGAGAAACCGAGAATGGTAAATAGATTCATCAATCCATCATCACTTCTGCCCATTATTTGGGTTAGTGTGGGGTCAATGGCGTTCAAACCTGCGGTGATCCCGGCTCCGTGATCCATAGAAAACCAAACCACAATGGGCAGTAATACCAATCCGAAAAACATCAAGATTCCCTGAAACATATCTGACCAAACCGCTGCTACAAAGCCACCAATAAAAATATAGGCCAGGACAATAAAAAAGCCAACCATGGCCCCAATTCGATAATCTATACCGAGCATTGATTCGAATGCAATTCCGGTTACATCCATTTGAGAGGCGACATAAATGACGACGAAGATTACTAAGGTGGAAGCCGATATTATTCGTAATGTATTAGTGGTTGATTTGAAATGACTTTCGAGATAATCTGGAATTGTAATGGCTTTGTATTGATCTGTTCTCCTTTTGAAGAGCTTGGCCATAAACTGCCATGAAATAAAGACGCCGAGCAATTCTCCAAAGACGACCCAATACGCAGAATACCCTGCCATCGCACCCATTCCGGTCAAACCAATCAAGAGCCATCCTGACTCTCCTGTTGCTCTGGCAGAAAATGCAACGGCCCAAAAACCCATCTTTTTCCCACCGACATAATAATCACTCATACTGTTAATTCGCTTGGAAGCGAAAATGCCTATCAGAAATAAAATTCCGACATAAATGGCTAAAACGGCTACTTTGATTATAAAATCTTGATCTTGCATTGTGGTTCACAATTCTGATTCGCCCGCCAGTTATTTGGAAGTCGTTTGCTTCAAAAAACAGTTAAATGAATTTTTCAGATTGCGGAAAATGCTAAAAAGAATGGGGTAAATTGCATTTCTGCCCATAAATCTGCCAAAAATTCAAAGAAAGTAGAATTACTCCTGCCACGTGAGTGCTACTCAAAAACCTACTTCTCATTATCCAAACTCAAAACCGAATACCCTAAACGCTGTTGTAAACCTAAAATATCATTAAATGAAGATTCTACTCACTGGTGCCACTGGTTATATCGGCAAACGACTGCTACCTGTTTTGATTGAACTGGGACACGAAATTTATGCCTGTACCCGCGATAAAGATAGATTTGAAGTACTCGATTCTTGGAAAGGGAAAGTAAAAGTCGTTGAAGTAGATTTTCTAGAAAAAACGAACCTTGACAAATTCCCTAAAGACTTCGATGTTGCCTACTATTTGGTACATTCCATGTCTGCTTCAATCGGCGATTTTGAAGAAAAGGAAAGTCGTTCGGCAGAAAATTTCAAAACCTATATAGATGCTTCCAACTGTCGTCAAATCATCTACCTCACTGGCATCATTAGCGACGAAGAAAAACTCTCCGCTCACTTAAAGTCGCGGTTGAATGTTGAAAAAATTCTAAATCAATCCAATGCACCACTCACTGCGTTGAGGGCAGGCGTCATTGTCGGATCAGGAAGTGCATCTTTTGAAATCATTAGAGATTTGGTCGAAAAGCTGCCAATCATGATCACTCCAAAATGGGTCAATACCAAATGCCAACCAATCGGTATTCGCAATGTTATTCAGTTTTTGACTGGAACACTTTTACGAGAAGATTGCTACGGCAAAAATTTTGACATTGGCTGTGGAGCCGTTTTGACGTATAAAGAAATCATGCTCGGATATGCCAAAGCAAGGGGTTTGAAACGATATATTTTTACTGCGCCCGTGATGACACCTCGTCTTTCTTCGTATTGGCTCTATTTTGTTACTTCGACTTCTTATCCGCTGGCGGTCAATTTGGTTAATAGTATGAAAATTGATGTCGTTTGCAGAGACAATCAACTCGGCGAAATGCTCGGCATCAAACAAATCCCCTACATAGAAGCGGTCGAAATGGCTTTTCAAAAAATCGAGCAAAACATGGTCGTTTCGAGTTGGAAAGATTCATTTGTGAGTAGCAAAGATGATTTGACTTTGGAAGAAAACATGGAAGTGCCCGTTTACGGCTGTTTCAAAGATGTCAAATTCAGAGCGATTCCAGATGGAACTACCGAAACTGTTTTACAAAATATTTGGGCCGTTGGTGGCGATCGCGGCTGGTACTACGGCAATTTTTTGTGGAGAATTCGCGGATACATGGATAAACTCGCTGGTGGCGTCGGTTTGCGAAGAGGGCGTACCAATCCCGACATTATTCATCCTGGCGATGCGCTTGATTTTTGGCGGGTTCTGATTGCCGATCAAAAAAAGAAGCGACTACTGCTTTACGCAGAAATGATCCTCCCCGGCGATGCGTGGCTCGAATTCAAGATTGTCAAAGAAAATGGGAAGGACGTCCTACAACAAACCGCTACTTTTCGTCCAGAAGGGTTACTCGGCAGATTGTATTGGTATTCAGTGCTACCGTTTCATTGGTTTATCTTTGATGGGATGATTGATAATATTGTTGGGTTTCGGGAGTGAGAAGGAGTCAACCAAAAGCTATAATTTGAGCGCTAAGTGCTTCAATTTGAGCGCAATGTTTTTATCTAAAATTTCATCAAACCCACTATTATGAAAATTAAAAGTAACTAAAGTATTTTGAGAGTTTTCAGAAAGAAATAAATCCAAATAGGAATTATCATCCTTAAAAAAGGAATCCCTCATCAAACCCACATCCATCACCACCATCGGAATTTCTAAAAATTCAAAAGCGTGTTCCTTTTCAAAATCATATAAACGGTAGGCAAACCCAGTCCCACATCGAAAACCAATCCGATCAGAAAAACCTATTGTAGAATCTGTTTTCAAACCAAATTCTTCAATAATTCGAGGGGTTTCTGGAAATTTCCATCTTAAAAAGTGTTGGCGGGTTGCATGTACCGAATGACCGATCAAGTCTTCGAGGGCTTCTTTTTCTTTTTTGAAAAGGGCTTTTTTTAGATATCCATTAAAGCTCGGGTGGATGCCGATTTCGTAACCTCGACTTTTGGCTAAGTTGATAAATTCTAAAACTCTTGGATTATTTAGGTTAAAATGGTTTTCGATTTTGGGGACTTCGCCGCCGCTTAGAATGTAGATTGTTTTTTGGTTGATTTCGTACTCATGGCATGACTTTAAGTCATCCCTTGAGTTTGGCTGGGCATTTTTTACTTTTTCTTTGTTGTTTGATGTTCCTTCTGATTTCTGAAGCGACTTTCCCTCTGATTCGTGGGACGACTTGGAGTCGTGCCACGAACGTGTGCCAGGTATTGAGAGGTAGTTTTCTTTTTTTAATAACCAATCGAAAGTATCGAATGGGTCTTTTCCAGTTTTTAGAAAGTTGAGATATTGTTTTGTCAATCTGAAAAATCCGCCGATATCGCGTTGCTTTAAAAGCATATTTCCAAAAGCAAAAACTACCTTTTTGAAAGATGGAAACTTTTGGATGATATCGATGTCGTGCGTCCAATTGATTTTGGTAGGAAAGGTTTTAGGTTCAAATCCCAATGCTTCAAAAAATGCGACAACTAATCGATCAACGACTGGTGTTTTTTCCAGCCCGTTTTTCACCAAAATCATTTCTTCCGCTTTCATTCTATTATACAAATCCAATTGATCGGCTTTCAAATACCACTCCTCTACCCTACTGATGTGAAAAAATATCGTTTCAAAAACATCGAATCCAAATTTGCCGTTTGTGAAGAATTCGTTTTGCGCTCGAATCCTAGCTTTTGATTCTATTGAATGGATTTCTTGATTTTTAAATTGGTAGGCATCGATTTTATATTCATTTGAATCATAGTCAAAATTCTCATTGAAAAGAACATTGTTCAAAGGAACCTTAATGAATAAGTCCTCTTGATGAGCTATACTTCGAGCGCAGCCGAGAAGCACATAAGTGGAATTTGGATCGCTGCTTTTGTTCCCTTCGGCTTCGCTCAGGGTACGTGTTGGTGGGGATTCTGGGACATCTAAATAAATTTCAAGACCATCAGGGCAACAAGGGTGATGCTGCAAAAAATCTATCACGTACCTTAGCCGCGAAAGATTAATTGACCCATTACATCGTATCCCTAATTTTTTCATGCTGAAATCCATTTTTCAATCCGAATATCTCAAAAACATTGGCACCTTGTTGGGTGGCTCGGTTTCGGCGCAATTGATTCTTTTATTAATAAGTCCAATTCTTACCCGACTTTTTACGCCCGATGACTTTGGGATCTTCGCTCTTTTTGTAGCGATTTCTTCCATTTTAGGTATGATTGCCAATGGTCGCTACGAATTTGCCATCCTTTTGCCGGACAAAGATGAAGAAGGTTTTCATATTTTTCAGTTATGCTTGATAATTGCTGCGGGATTTAGTGTAGCTGTATTATTCATTGGATTTGGACTAAATCTCACTGGTTTATTAGATGACCTCTCACTTTCCTATTTATGGTGGCTATTCCCAATAGCTGTTTTTCTACAAGGAATTGTCCAAGCATTTAATGCCTACTTAAATCGACAAATGGCTTATCCGCAAATCTCTAAAAGTCGATTATTGGCAAGCGCTGGAATTGCGATTTCAAGTATTGGGTTCGGGTGGTTAACCATGGGAGCAATTGGATTGATCTTCGGAAAACTTTTTGGTCAAATCATCGAAATCGTAACCTTATATAGATACAAAACGGAAAAATCACCACTCAATTTTCCAAAAAAAGGAAGTTTGCTCCATGTAGCTAATAAATATGACGGATTCGCAAAATTCTCCACTTTCGAGGGTTTATTTAATACCTTTTTCAAACAAATTCCTGTTTTTGCGCTAAATGGATTTTTCGCCAATTCATTTGCTGGGTTCTATTATAATGCAGAAAAGGTATTGGGCAAACCTATCGGCATGACGGGCGGAGCTGTGGGTCAGGTGTTTTTTCAAAAAGCAGCTCGACTCAATCAAGATGCGCCAGAACGATTAAGGAGTTTCTTTTTAGAAAATTTAAAAAACTTAGCTTTACTGATTCTCCCTGTTTCTATTATTGTAATGTTGCTCTCCCCTACCCTCTTTCCAATTATATTTGGTGCTAAATGGGCTGTTTCTGGAATTTATGCAAAATGGCTCATGCCGTTTTTTGCAGTTACTTTTTTGAAGGCGCCACTCTCCTCTATTATTGATATTAAAAACAAATTGAAAGAAAATCTGCTTTTTGAAATTGGATTTATGGCCATTTCTATTTTGGCATTTTGGATTGGAATTCAAAACCAATCTGCACTGTTGGGCATCCAGTTATTCAGTTTTGGAAACGCATTTTTGGGGCTCTTTCAACTTTTGTGGTTTTTAAAACTCACTTCTTCAAAATCTGGCTTTTAAGGTTTTCAGTATTTGCGCTTTTACGCCTTTCTGTATAAAATTAGTTTTTAAAAATCATTTTTCTGTATTTCTTTAAAAAAGGTTTTACTTTTAACCTTTTTTCAGTATTTCCGTATGTGTTCATTTTGGATTTCACATTTTTCATCATTATTGAAATTCAATTTTATTAGAAACAGATTAGAAACAAAATATTTAGATACTTTTTTCAGTATTTCAGTATAACCTGATTATTTTAAAAATAAATGTTGCAATACTTCCGAATACAAAGGTCAAAAACAACAAATCAGACCCTTTTAAAACGATTTGAGCGATTTAAAACAAAAACATGAATATCTATTCAATTCGCATCCTGAATCAATTTAAAGGCAAAAAATAGAGAGGTACTTCTTTCAGTATTTCAGTAAAAAGTACGCTTTTCAGTATTTACGCTTTTAATTAAAAACTTTTTTACTTATTTCTTTAAAAACTGAAATCAGTGCATTATCTTTGCCCTACAGATTTCAGTATTTCTGTAAAAGAATACTTTTTTCAGTAAAACATTATTTCAGTATAAATTTTTTATAAAAAACGTACTATGAAAATAGGTGTCACCAATTTGAAGGGTGGGGTAGGCAAAACCACCATTTCTCAAAACCTCGCAGTGGGACTTGCGCACGTCGGCTACAAAGTTTGTATCGTCGATACAGATAGGAACCAAAACTCTCTTGCATGGGTAGGGGAGCGGAGCGATGACCTTCCGAATTTATTGGCTGTTGGACTGACTGACTCAAAGTCATTAAATAAAATGGTAGATCAGTTGGACAAGGATCATGACTTCATCGTAATTGATGGAACACCGTCCTTATCTGAAATGTCCACTCGAATTATTTTAGCTTCCGATTTGCTATTGATTCCAATCTTGCCAAGTGGTCATGATATTCGTTCGATGCAACTATTTTTTGAACGATACGAGCAAGCCAAAGAATTTAGAGATGATATTCCAGCATACTTTTTCTTGAATCAATTTTCTGATAAAGTAAAATTGCACCAAAGCACGGTCGAACTCTTGAAAGATTTTGGCATCGGAATGTTAAAAACCAAATTCAGAAGAAGAATCGCTTATGCAGAAACTTCTATAACTGGTCAGGGGGTTTACGAATACTCTGATCCTAAAGCAAAAGCCGAGGTGGTTGAATTAACTACAGAAGTTTTGGACATCGCCAAAAAATTGAAATTTATTTAATAATGGAGTTGAATGTAATCACTTTTCGTTCAACTTAGAACTTTCAACCTTTAACATCGAACTTCATATTAAAAACATACTACAATGGCTAAAAAATTCGATTTATCAGGACTAAGAAAACAGCCTTTAAAAAAGAAAACTGCTTCTACTAAAAAGGATGATTACATCGTCGAAGCAATCCATCAAGCAGAGGAAGAAGTTGTAGCGCCGCCACCACCACCAGTGGTAAAAAAGGTAGTAAAACGACCAGCACCAAGACCAAAGGTGGTTTACCAAGAAGTTGTCCCTGAAAAGGAACCCGTAAAACGCGTAACCCTCGACTTGCCATTAGAACTGCATACGAAATTAAAGATCTACGCAGTGACCAACCAGACGACTATCCGCAAATTTATGATAGAGCTATTGGAAGAAGTCTTAGAGTAAGAAAGCCGACATTAGGAAGCTAACTTGCTCTAAGCCAGAGCGATATCACGCTTGAAATTAGGGAGAACCTACCTAAAAGACTATAAATTGAGCGCAAAATTCCTTTAAAACTACAAATTGAGCGTTGAGTAAATTAAAAGCTACAAAAGGTAGGAAAAGCTACAATTAGAGCGCATCAAGATACTTCAGACCCTATATTCTAACTGATTGATAATGAATACTTTAGAAATTGAATAAATTCCTCTACAAAATGGGTATCAGCATCCCGTTAAAAGCTACAAAAAGCAATATGTTACCCCTTTAAAGCTACAATTAGAGCGAGTATTCTATCAAAAGCTATGAAATGAGCGCAAATGCCTACTATTTAAAAACAAAATTGAGGATACATCCTATAATATACGCTCAATTTGTAGCTATTCGTTTTTGAATCCCTTTCAATTATAGATTTATGTTTAAAACGAAGTTTTAAACCCATTTAAAAGAAAAAATAAAAGAAATTCACGACCCTTTTTAAAAAACGTGATCTTTTTTATAGCTTTTTAAAAGGTTTTTAGGAGGATGAAAAGCATTTAAAATAAAGGCTTTTCATTATTTAAAAGCTACTGATACAGCGCTTGCGACTATCAATGCAGCGCTAAAAGGCTACGAAACGAGAGAGAAAACGTATTTAAAAGCTACAATCTGAGCGCTAAAAGCTACTTTGACGCTCTATTTGTAGCTTTTAGGGGTTTTGGCATAGAGTTTTTATATAAATTTGCACCATGGGACAACTTAAACTACACACCAAACGGGATCCGGACAATCCGTTGACCGTCCAATCTAACGAGCTGATCAATGCTCGATACGATATGACCGCTTTGCAAAAGAAAATTTTGCTAATGCTCATATCCAAAATCCAACCTGAAGATATTGATTTCAAACCTTACCGTATCCGCGCTAAAGACTTTCTTGAGGCAGCAGATCTGAAAAGTACTCAAATCTACGGTAAATTGAAAAGTGCCACCGAAGGATTGTTGTCTAAAGTTTTCCATATCAAAAAACAAACTGGTCTTTTACAAATCACGATTCTCTCAAGTGCAGAGTATTTTGAGGGTAGAGGATTGATGGAGCTTTGTTTTGATCCGAAGTTGAAACCCTACTTATTGCAATTGAAACAGCAGTTCACCATCATGCCATTGAAGCAGGTGTTGAGTTTGCGTTCGGTTTATGCGATTCGAATTTATGAAATGCTTTCCCAATTCAAACACACTGGTATTTTTATTACCAAAGTGGATGATTTGAAATATAAGTTGAACCTCGAAGGCAAGTATAAAAGTTATAATTTATTCAAAAGAAACGTGATTCTTCAAGCACAAAAAGAATTGATCCATACGGATATGGCTTTCACTTTTGAAGAAATTAAAGCAGGCCGAAAAATTGATAAAATCAAGTTTCGTTTAGTCCCGAACGAAGACAAACCACTCAACAAAGACGAGCAGGAGATTTTGGATAAATTGAAAAATGAATTGAAATTGACAGAAGGTCAAGGGCGTAAAATTGTCCTCAATGTTCCAACTCGCGAAATACATCGAACGATTTTTGCTATTAAAGAAACTGCAAGAAGCGGTAATATTCAAACCAATATTGCAGCTTATGCGTATGGTGTTTTTATGGCAAAATATGATCTCTTTTCAAGAGGTTAAAAAATAAAATAATGTTCCTCGCTATTTGCGAGGAGCATTTATTTCCTACCTTGAAGCCCAATATATACTCAAACAAATCGGCTTCATGAAGTATTTACTTTCCACTCTTTTCGTTCTTTTTTACTTTCAAATAATTTATGGGCAAAGTTCTAATATCTCAGACGGTAGTCGGACTGAATATACGATGGAACGATTGGAAATCAAATCAGGTAAGGCCAATTTGTATCACTCTTCCATTAAACCATATCTAAGAGAAGATGCCGTGCGAGTGGGTTTGTTGGTCATGAAATCTGATACCTCACTTTCAAAAATTGAAAAGAAAAACATTCAAGATCTTTTCAATGATAATAATGAATGGTTGGGGATCAATGATTCTAAAATTACATTAATCGGAGGAAGAAACGATGAACAATCCTTAGTAGAAATTGGAACAAAAAGCCCTTATTTTAAAAGGAAAAAAGGGATATTAAAACATTTTTATAAAACACCTGCCAATCTTTTTGAAGTGAATAATAAGGACTTTCACTTTCGTGCAAATCCAATTCTAAATCTCGGATATGCGAATTCAAAAGACGACGCTGAGCCTGTTTTTCTAAATCAAAGAGGCATTGAATTTCGGGGTGGGGTAGATGATCGAATATTTTTCTATTCAAATATTATTGAATCACAGGCGCGTTTTGCCAATTATGTAACGCAACGAATCAAACGAGACAATGCAGTGCCAGGAGCTGGTTTTTTTAAAAAATATGAAAGTTCCGTTTTTGACATTACAGATGGATATGATTTTTTGAATGCGCAGGCCTATTTAGGTTTTAATGTTTCTGAGCATGTTGGAGTGCAATTGGGACATGGAAAGCATTTTGTTGGAAATGGTTATCGGTCATTGTTGCTATCCGATTTTGCGAACAACTATTTTTATTTGAAATTTAATTGGCGGGTTTGGCGGTTTCAATTACAGAATGTTTTTGCTGAATTAGCGACAGAAGCCAAGCGAGATGCACGTGATTTTTTGCTTCCTAAAAAATACATGGCTTCTCACTATTTGGATTATAACGTTACGCCAAATCTAAGTATCGGTTTTTTTGAGACAGTCGTTTTTCAACGAAATAACCAATTTGAGTTGCAATATCTTAATCCAGTAATTTTATACAGAACAGTTGAGCAAGTTACAGGCAGTGCAGATAATATTCTTTTGGGATTGAATGGAAATTGGAATTTAATGAATCGTTTTCAAATCTACGGCCAATTCATTTTAGATGAGTTCAAATTCAATGAATTAATAACAGATAATCAAGGATGGTGGGCTAACAAATACGGTTACCAAGCAGGCGTAAAATATATTGATGCTTTTGGAATAGATCAATTGGATTTACAGTTTGAAACGAATACGGTACGTCCTTATACTTATTCACATGGAGATAGTTCTTCTGTTTACTCGCATTTCAATCAGCCATTGGCGCATCCGATTGGCGCCAACTTTCAGGAGTTTATCGGAATCATAAAGTACCAGCCTATCAAAAATTTATTTTTGGAGCTAAAGGCTATAACTTTTAAGGCAGGAGAAAGTGAGGCAGGAACTAATTGGGGAGAGAATATTCTATTGAGTAACAACAACCGCGAACGCGAATATGGTAACGAATTATTTCAAGGGACTGAGTACAACGCCCTGATTTTGAATGCGAATATATCGTATCAGGTTTTTCATAATTGCTTCCTTGATCTTAATTATTACCAACGCTCAAAAGATAGCTTTTCGGATGCGCTTGATCAGGAGACCTTATATATTGGTGGTGGGTTGCGGCTCAATTCGGGGGTGTTGAGGTTGGATTATTAAAGGTTTTACTTTTGTGGTTGTAGAGAGGATTCGTGAATCCTCTCTACAAATCGACAATTTTTATAGGAATTTATCTCCTTTTAATTTTCGTATTTCACCTGTGATTGCCTTGATTTCTTGTTCTTTTGATTTTGGAAAAATTAATAAAACGTCTTCCTCGTCAACAATAATGAAATCTTCTAAATCCTTCAAAACAACTAATTTGTCTTTAGGAACTCTTACTAGACAATCCTTGACATCAAACGGTAAAATTTGATCTCCTTTCAAAACATTACCGTGATCATCTTTCTCAGATTCGGCATGAAGTGAGCCCCAAGTTCCTAAATCAGACCAACCAAACTCAGAAGGTATTGTGTAAACATTTGTAGCCTTTTCCATGATTGCATAATCAATGGATATTTTTGGCGTAGTAGGGTAGGCTTTGTTGATAAATTCCTGCTCAGTCATTGTGTTATAATCACTTTCACCTTTTCCTAAAATCTCAACAATTTCAGGAGCATTCTTTTCAAAAGCAGAAATAACAGATTCAGCAGTCCAGATGAAAATACCTGCATTCCAGAGATAGTCTCCGCTTGCAACGAACTTTTTGGCAGTTTCTAATTGGGGCTTTTCAGTGAATTTGATCACTTTGTTGATTCCATCCGTCCCATTTTTATCAAAATTGATATACCCGTAGCCCGTATCAGGTCGATTGGGCTGAATACCCAGCGTGACCAAGGCATCGTTTTTACTTGTAAAATCGAGCGCTTTTCGCAAGTATCTCACAAATGCTGCTTCATTTAAAATGATATGGTCGGAAGGAGCAACAATGAAGTTGGCCTTTGGATTTATATTTCTAAGCTTCAGTGCGGTATAAGCAACACAGGGAGCAGTGTTATTTCTAGAAGGTTCGCAAAGAATTTGATTGTCCGAAATTTCGGGTAAATGTTCTTTTACTAAGTCCTTATACATTCCATTGGTAACGATAAGAATGTTTTCTGCTGGGCAGAGTTTCAGAAACCGCTCGAAGGTGAGTCTAATGAGTGATTTTCCAACGCCCATAATATCGAGAAACTGTTTCGGTCTTTCTGTTCTACTGGCTGGCCAAAAACGGCTACCAATTCCTCCAGCCATAATTGCTGCGTAAGTGTTACTATTCTTTGTCATTTTTGAAAAATTAGGTCGCAAAAGTAAGCGGAATAAACGCGATATTCAATAGGCAGGATGATATTAATAATTAGTTAAATTAGAGTACTTGGAAGTAATCACCTAAAAAGATTAGTGACACTAAGGTGAAAATCGCGTCTCTTATTTGCTTTTTCTTTAATATTTAGAAGGATGATTTACATCAGAATTATCCCTAAAAACGGGTAAATATTAAATTCATATTATTTCAATAAATAATTACCTTTGCGCTCCTAAATTTTTAGACACATACTTTTTTGCCAAAATTAAACTTACAAATTCACTCTAATGAGAAAAATTTTTCTCCTCCACTTTTTCTTACTTTTCTTTTCAGGAATTTCTTTTGGTCAAGTCCCAACTCAAGCTCAAGCAGAGCAAGAGTTGGAGAGCAGAGGTTTAGATAAAAATGAAGTCAGAAGACGGATG
>CALLVG010000211.1 GCA_938010715.1 uncultured Saprospiraceae bacterium | reverse complement strand
AATATGTCAAACGATTTAGTGGAGAAGCATTGGCGCAAGATCTGATGAACGTTTATTCTGAATGTTGATCCATCCTATGAAACCGTTCCATAGGAACGGCATCTTTGTAGAATAGATGCAAAATATCTTTTTTCGCTCCGTAGGTGCGACATCTTCCGTCTATTATGTTTAAGATACCGCACCTACGGAGCGGAAAACAAGAATCAATATATTTTGGCTACAAAGATATTGCTCCTACGGAGCATCTTTCCCCAATTCTATTTTCACTCAAACTACAGATTTTCCGCCGCTCCAAGACATTACCCCACCTTTCGGAAAGAAAGAGTTTTCTACTTTTTATATTCGTGTGTATTTTCAAGTAAAAATTGAATCATCATGATAAAAAAGTTACTCTCAACCATTCCGTTGTTATTTACCATCGCGTTTATGATTGCGCAACCAGTCATTGACCATTCCCAGCATGGATGTCATCATTTTCAAAATAGAGAAGCAATTGCAGCAGCAATGTCAGATGTTCCCATCAATGCCGATGCTATCAATATGAGAAGCGACACCATTGATATTTTGCATTACGATATTACGACTGATGCTACATTCAATGGTGAATTGGAAGGAGAAACAACTATCACCTTCACCCCTAAAATGGATGGCATCAATTGGATAACACTCGACCTTGAAGGGTTGACTGTTGATTCCGTTTGGAATGCGATGAGCAGCTTAAATTTTAACCAACGACAAGACACATTTTTGACACAAGTATTTTTTCCACAACCATTAAATATCGGAGATACAGCCTCTGTAACATTGGCCTATGGAGGAAGTCCAATCACTTGTCCGTCAGGTTTTGGAGGGTTCTATTTCGAAGATAATTATGCCTATAATCTGAGTATTGGATTGGCAGCGTATCCACACAATTTTGGTAGAGCATGGTTTCCATGTTTTGATAATTTTCAAGAGCGTTCTACCTATACTTTTAGAATTGTAACTTTTAACAGCCAAAGAGGAAAAGCTTCGGGTGAGTTTGTAGAAACGATTGACCTCGGAAACAACAAACAAATGTGGGTTTACGAAATGACAGATCCGCTCCCGACTTACTTAGCAAGTATTGCTGCTTCTACTTATGAAGCAGTTCGCTGGAATCATGAAGGCGAATTTGGAACCGTTCCAATCGAAATCATGGCACGCGCCGATGACACGACTGATGTCAAAAATGCTTTTGCCAATCTTAGCAACGCCATCGGCACTTTCGAAGATTGGTATGGACAATTAGAATACAACGGCGTCGGTTACACCATGGCAACGCGTGGAGCAATGGAAGACCCTTACAACATCATTTATCCACAAACCTCGGCAACTAATGGAAATACCAACGATAGATTGATGGCGCATGAACTTTGTCATCAGTGGTGGGGAAATGCAGTAAACCCAAAAACCTCAATGGATATGTGGATAAAGGAAGGAAATGCAGAATATGGCGCCCATTTATTTTTTGAAAAGCAATTTGATAAAGAAACTTTCCAAGATGTTGTACAAGACAATTTGGCTGAAGTAATCAAATTTGCACACGTCAACGATGATCAATATCGAGCACTTTCACCAATGCCGCCAACCCACACTTATGGTACACATACCTACAACAAAGGTGCATCCATGATTCACAATATGAGAGCTTATTTAGGTGATGAATTATTTGAACAAGGGCAAAAAGCAGTTTTGGAAGCATTTAGATTTCAGCCGATGGATGCGTTCGAATATCGCGATCAATTGACTGCTGCGACAGGTATTGACATGAAAGATTATTTCGATGCTTGGATTTTTGCACCTGGATTTTCTGACTTTGAAGTTGACTCTGTGGATGTAGCAGCTCAAGGAAATATGTTTGACGTAACGGTACACATTCAGCAAAAACTACGTGCTGCTCCTGCTTTTCATAATAATATTCCTGTTTTCATCACTTTTGTAGATGACCAATACAATGAAACTGTTGAGCGTGTTTTGCTTTCAGGTGAATTTTCATCACCAACATTTCAACTTGATTTCAATCCAAAACACACACTTATCAATGTCAATCAAGAAATTAATTTGGGTCAATTGAACGATACTCGTATGATCACTTCAACTGGTTCTGCAAATTTTAGAAATACCAGTTTCCCACTTACAGTAAATGATTTAGCTGATTCTGCTTACCTGCATGTCGTACATCACTGGACCGCTCCAGATCACCCTGCTCCAGCCGACAATCCAACTAATGCGAAATTCTCTAACTCACATTATTGGTCAGTGCAAGGCGATATGCCTGATGTCTTCGATGCGAGCGTTCTTTTACAATATGATGGGACTCAAAGTGGTGGTTTTATTGATGCTGATTTAACTGAGTTTACAGAAGATAGTTTGATTTTAGCTTATCGCAAAAATGTCAATGAACCATGGGGCGAGTATCCTGATTATAGTAAAACTATCTTAGGGCCTACCGATAAAAAAGGGTTCATCAGAATAACCAAACTCCGGCTTGGTGATTACACTTTTGTCAATGGCGAATTGGGTGGCATTACTTCTAATAAAGAAATAGAGCAGTTAGATTTCTATTCAGAAATTTTTCCTAACCCTGCCTCTAATCAAGTGACCTTAAAGGGATTTTATGCAGATTTACAATCTGATAAAATAAACATCAAAATCTCAGATGCACTTGGAAGAGTTGTTTCCAATGAAACGATTCAAATTTTTAATGGAGAATTTGAAAAAGAAGTAAATGTGAGTACTCTCTCTGAAGGTATATACTTTGCAAGCATTTACAGTGAAACTCAAAAGCTTTTGGATACCCAGAAGTTAGTAGTTAAAAATTAGGAGTTTCATTTTCTTGTTAAAAAAGGGCTGTTTTCTCGATTGAAAACAGCCCTTTTTTAATACCTGAATACCGTTAATTTTTAAGAAAAATCACAAATTTTAGTTTTTAAAATTTAAATTTTAAAATTCTTAATTCGCTGAAAATCAATAACTTAAGAACCTGCATAGTATAAGAGTATATATTTTGGGTACAAAAATTAATTTAACGAAAAAAATACAATAATCAGGAGTTACTTTTTTTTATACCTTTGACTCGATTTTAGATAGACCCTCTCCTTTTTATTAGTAAGTGAAAGGCATCACAAATCTTACTGCTTACTAAGTTCTGCTCTTACCATTTAAAAAATAATTTTCATAGACCCTTTTTATTCCCCGGTTTCACGTTTTTTAAATCGGACTCCCAAAGGACTAGCTAACGCTAATCCAACAAATCCTCAATGGCGGCTGCCGGCTGGATGAATTTACCTGTTTTTGCAGTGTCATTCGTCTTAATTCCGGTTTTGTCTAATATTTCAAAGGCTTGTTTTGTAGTCAATTTAGGGTATAAACTCTTCATCACTCCAATCAATCCGGACACGTACGGCGTCGCCATCGAGGTACCATTAAAATAAGCATATTTGCTACCTGGAATGGTAGAATACACTTTCACTCCTGGCGCACAAACGCCCATCTTCAAGTCTTGAACCGTATTGGAAAAATGAGCA